>JASJAS010000075.1 GCA_030066875.1 Acidimicrobiia bacterium
CCGAAGTTGATCATCTTGGCGCGGCGCCGCTGCGCCGGTTCGACCTCCTGGATCGGCACTGCATTGACGTTGGCGGCGGTCGCCGCATGGATATCCAAATCCTCGTTGAATGCATCTACCAGACCGCGGTCCCCGGACATGTGGGCCAAGATCCGGAGCTCGATCTGGCTGTAATCGGCAACCAGGAACACATAGTCTTCATCTGCGACGAAGGCTCGCCGGATGGCGCGCCCTTCTTCCGACCGCACCGGGATGTTCTGCAGGTTGGGCTGTTCCTGAGAGAGCCTTCCGGTTGCCGCCGCCATCTGATTGAAGCGTCCGCGTACCCGGCCGTCAGGTTCTATGAGCGGTAGCAAGGCATCGACATACGTACTGCGCAACTTCTCCAGCTCGCGGAAGGTCAGGAGATCGTCGACCATCGGGTGCTCGTCCCTGAGCTTTGCCAGGACGGACGCATCCGTTGACGGCACGCCCTTTGGCGTGCGCTTCAGCACCGGAAGGTCGAGGCGGTCGTACAGGATCTCCCGCAGCTGCAGCGTCGAGTTGACGTTGAAGGGTCCGCCGGCGGCCTCGTGTATGGCTGATTCGAGATCCCCCAACCGCCGTCGCAGATCGTTGCCGAAGGACTCGAGGAATTCCCGATCAACGCCGACACCGGCTTCCTCCATCTGGGCAAGGATCGGAACCAGCGGTTGCTCGATGGAGCTGAACAACTCGGTTTCACCCCTCGCCTCCAGCTGCGCTTGGAGCGGAGCTATCAGCTCGGAGATCGCGGCGGCGCGCCGACCGAGGCTGTCGAGGTCTGGTCCCGCGGTTCCTTCGAAATCGAATGCACTCTGGGCTGCATCGGCGGATTCTTCCGCGGCCGCAACCGAGATCCCGAGCTCTCGGTAGGCCAAGTCTTCGAGATCCGGTGCTCGCTGACCGGGATTGATGATGTAGGCAGCCAGGGCAGTGTCGAAACCCAACACCGGCAGCTCCAATTCCGCAGCCAACAGAGCTCGCAGCAGAGGCTTGGCATCGTGTGCCGCAATTCCCTTTTCCGGACCTAGAGCGGTGACCAGATCTCCGAGGAGCTTCTCCGGAACAAACACGGCCCGGGCCGGGCCTGCCGCCACCATCACGCCTTGCAAGCCGTCGTTGTCCCAGACCGGTTCTACAGCCACCACAGGGTCCCCTAGAGCCTCTCTGACGGCCTCTGTGGAGCTTGCAGTCACCACTTCGATGTCACGCCCGACCGGTTCGTCCTCGTGATAGCCCCCCAATTCGGTCAGGCGTTCCCACACGTCACGGAATGCCAGACCCTCGAAGACAGCCCGGACCTCGTCTCTTTCCCACTCTTGAAGCAACAGGGAATCCAGATCCAGGCCATCGGGGGCTTCGGCAACACTGACATCGGGATACATCTCCATCAGTTCCCGGTTGAGGAACACCTGCTCCCGATGTGACTCAAGGTTCTCTCGCAGCTTTGGTGTCTGTTCATCGAGATGGGCGTAGATGCCGTCGAGACTTCCGTATTCCGCAATGAGACGCGAGGCCGTCTTCTCCCCCACTCCGGGAACTCCCGGGAGGTTGTCCGAGTTATCGCCGCGCAAGGCCGCATAGTCGCGGTATTGCGCCGGAGTCACCCCGTACTTCTCTGCAATCCATTCTTTCGAGGCAGTTACGACGTCCGAGATCCCGCGGCGGGTGTACAGAACCGTGACATCGTCGTCGACGAGCTGGAAACTGTCGCGGTCGCCGGTGACGATCAAGACCTGCCACGATTCGGCTACGGCCTTGCCGGCCACAGTTGCGATGACGTCGTCTGCTTCGTAGCCCGGCGAGGTGAGTTGCCTGATGCGCAGCACGTCGAGCACCTCGGCGATCAGGGGGAGCTGGCTCGCAAACAGCTCTGGGGGTGCATCCCGCTGCGCCTTGTACT
This sequence comes from Acidimicrobiia bacterium, assembly GCA_030066875.1. Lineage (GTDB taxonomy): Bacteria > Actinomycetota > Acidimicrobiia > Spongiisociales > UBA5794 > JAAETI01. The sequence goes on from JASJAS010000075.1 coordinate 1,925, forward strand.
CGGGGTATTTCTCCTTGCGAAGGTTGGGTCCACGAACATCCCAGGCCACCGCAATCGCGTCCGGTTGTTCTTCACGCAGCAAGCGCACCAGCATATTGGTGAAGCCGAGGACGGCGTTGGTCACCTGTCCGGCTGGGGTTGCCAGGTCAGACGGCAACGCATAGAACGCCCGGTAGGCAAGGCTGTGTCCATCGAGAAGCGCAAGCGTCGGCATCGTCGCGGCAGTCTAGAGATGGCAGCAAAAGCCGAGGTTGGCTTGTAAGGCAGCTGAGCCTAGGGAAGCAGGTGGATAGGTTGTCCGTCGACGCCGGCCGTCCAGGTCGTCCGCTCGGTCACGTCTGCCCCTGCATCCATGGAGTACTGCACGTTGACCCAGCAGTCGCCAGCACAGGTGTAGCCGACTGGAACATCGAACTTGAGCTCGATCCAATCGCCGTCATATCTCTGCCCCGACGTCTCCAGCTCACATGAAGCCGAGCCGGGAGAGTCATCGCCGCCCCAAGCACCGCCGTTGACCCGAACCTCGCAATCCATCGCGGACGCCTCCCCACCGAAGCGGAGCCAGGCGTCGCTGCCGTAGACGTCACCGACGTCGTACAGGCCGACGATGAAGTTGCTGTTGGCGTAGTACTCCTCGAGCTTGGCAACCTTGAAGGTCGGCGTTGCCCCGGCGTCACGCATGTCGAGCGACAGAGCCCCAAGTGCATACAGCTGCACCGGATTGCCCGGCGGGCTGAAGTTGCCGTTGTACCTGGTACGGAGCGAGTACGCGCTGATGGCTCGGGTGTTGCCGTCCACCGAGACGGCCATCACGTAGATGCCGGATGAAGCGTTGTTCACGGTGCACAGCGTTCTCCATTGCTGTACCGCACCGCTGACGCCGTTCCGCTCCCGGAAATCGCGGAAGCAGTTGCCCCCATCTGCAATATCGTCGTTGTCGGTCCAGTTGTTGGGTGTTTGGTCGGGCTCGTAGAGGATGAAGTCCAGATCCCAGTTGTTGCTCCCCGCCGGGTTGACCCGGTCGCCGGTGCCCCAGATGTTCCCACTGTCGTAGTCGTCGCGGTTGTCACGCCAGTGATCTCCGTCGTAGATCTCGACCGTCAAGCTTCCGCCGCCGGCTCCCTCTGGCACCTCGACGGCGTAGTAGTAGGCCGGATCCCGGAACTCACCATTGAGGCCGCCCGAACAGTTCTGGCCGTGACGACGTGTGGAATACGGGTCACCGTTCGACTTCAACTCGCATTCGCCGTTGATCGCAGCCCAGTAGTTGACGTGGATGCCCCGCTCGGGGTCGTTACCCATGTAGGGCTCGTCGCTGCCCAGCACAAGGGGCGGCAACTGCTCCGCCGTAGCGCTGCGGGTGAAGTTCACCGCGTCGACGCCAAAGAGCCGCATGAAGAAGGTATTGACCCCTGAGCTGACATCGACCTGAAGCTGGGTCGGATAGCCGGCAACCTCTTGCGGGGTAACGGTTGCATTGACTCCATTGGTGTAGCCGGCGTCGGCAGAGATAGTCAAAGCAACAGTTTCGGCCTCGGATCCGCTGAATGGAACTGCCGACGGAAGGGGCATGTGGACCACACCGGCCAGCGCAGCCGCCTCCGCTGCCTTCTGCGACTGGGTCATGTTGAGGTAGATCCAGCCAAGGTCGACCGCAAACCCTGCCATCCCGAGAAGTACGACCAGTGAGGCTGCCGTCAGCAGCAGGCTGACGCCGTTTTCTGACCTGAGTTGGTCGACCAGCGACTTGACACCACGCACCAGTCTCATGAGCCGAACCTCTGCGGCTCGAGCCGCATGATCGCAGTGTCGTGCCAGCAGTCGCTGAGGTCCGCGGCGATACAGTCGACTGACCCGAGAGGCAAGAAGCCGGTCAGCCATTCATGGGAGAAGTGGAGCTCCACACCAATGACCTCGAGATCGGGAAGCTCAACGTCGCGATCGGCCGGCGCCCAGGGCCAGCCCGAGTAGCCGGCATCGGCGTCGGGGCAAGGATTCCAGTCGCACGTCGCGGTGAAGCCCGGCCAGTAGAGATACCGGTTGCAGCGGTCGCCGGCGGCACAATCGCCAACCGGATCGCCGTTGTTGTCGGCCAAGTAGATGTCGACCGAGTTGATGATGGCAACCCCAGCGCTGGGAAGCGTTTCGAGATCGGCGGCCAGCGCCTGCAGCGCAGCAAAGTCGGCTTGCTCATCGGCGCCCATGGTGGCGACAACTCGCGCCGAAGCCTGAGTCGCATTGGCAACTGTGAGACGGTCGCGGAAGGCAAGGCCGAACTCGACGATGCCGAACAGAATGGCAAAGAGCACTACCGCAACCATGGCGAACTCGACCATGGCCGCCCCGTCCTGGTTGCGAGCTAGGCTACGCAAGGTGTTGCTTTGACTACGCATAGTGGGCATATACTACCTGGCCCCATAATCGTTTGCTAGGGCTAATCCTAGATTCCTATCGGCCCATTGTTTCTCGGACCTAATGTCGAAATCTCTGCTTGTCGATCTGACTAGTCCCCCAGCCTTCTGAGCAGCTTCTCGCGCTTGGTTTCGAGTCGGCTGCGACGCTGCTGCAGCTGGTGGACATGCCTTTCGAATCGTTCGACATCGCCTGCCGTTTCGCGGGCGTCCGCCCGATCGATCGGATTGCCGGATACTGCCGCATCGCGTTGCGCATCGTCGTTGAGGTGCTGGTGGTAGATCAGTTCCTCCTGGGCAAGTCGTTCAGCCTCGATCAGCGCGTCGATCTCGTCACCGATCTCAAAGAGTTTGCGCTCGATGCGTCTCATCGGGGTCGGAGTCTACGACCAGATCAACCTAATATGCCGTCAAGCCGGGATGGCGAAATGGAAGACGCGACGGACTCAAAATCCGTTGGGCGCAAGCCCGTGGGGGTTCGAGTCCCCCTCCCGGTACCTGCGTGCCGCAAGGCGGCACGGGCGAGTTCGCTGGCAGCGAACTCGGGGATAGCTCTGCAGCTTGGATTTCACCTCAGCTTCGGTAGGGCCACTCCCCTTTGATGCACCCGGCGATCTCTTGCGCCCAATCTTCGATTGCCTCCCAGTCGCGATAGTCGCCCTCCTGCGCTCTGACCGCCCGAATGACGGCTCGCTCGGCAAGACCGAGCTTCTCCTTGTCCAGGGCTCCGGGAAATATCGCGTGGTCGACGGCTCCGGTCGCTTTCTCTATCCCGCTGATCTTGACGGCCTCGTCGTCCTCGGGCTTCAGCGGATTGCCCAGTGGCCCGCTGGAAAACAACCACACCGGCATCTTGGCGAGAGCCTGCTCGTTCTTGTCGACAAAGGCCCGCGCCGGCTTCAACCAGTTCCCGGCGTACGCGGCGCTACCAATGACCGCTGCCGAGTAGACCGCAGGATCTCCAGCATCCTCCGCATCGCATACGTCGGTCTCCAATCCGGCTGCCCGCAGCACCTTGCCGATAGCTTCAGCGATCTCGAGAGTTGCCCCGTGCTTCGAGGCAACTACGACCAGAACTCGCATAGACCTCCTTCCGCGTCGCCCAGCGTAATCAGGCACTGGGTCGGCCAAGCTGAATGCACACCCGGCGACGGGGCTTGCGGCGGCGGGCGGTCGGCTCAACGGTGTGTGGTGCGTTCAACCGAAATGGAGCCAACCCGCCCTACCGCCGGTGTAGCCGGGCCGCGCTGGAAGGTTGCGGACCTCGGCTGGGTCAATTCTCGGGCGTGGGCTGCGAAGACGCCATATTCATAATTGGCCCATCCGAGTTGGCTAGTTAGTCGAGGTGCGTCTCACTGCGGCGGCATACGCGGCGACGGCCGAGTACAACGCTGCCGCTGCCCCGGCTGCATCGGAAGCGTCTAGCACCTCGCGGACGAGTGCCGAACCGACAATGACACCATCGGCGACTCTCGCAGCTACGTTCGCCTGCTCCGGCGACGATATTCCCACGCCCGCCACGATTGGAGTATCCGTCTTTTGGCGAACCCGCGCTACCAGCTCTTCGATGTGGTCCGACGCGGTTGCGCGCTGACCGGTCACCCCCAGGTCCGCGATGCAGTAGATGAACGGTGGATTGGCCCCTACTACGCGCTCCAGTCGCTCCTCCGTGGTCGTTGGTGCGATAAACAGGACGAGGCCGATGCCGCGACGGTTGAATGCCGCAGTGAATACCTCCGCTTCGTCGACGGGGAGGTCGGCGATGATCACAGCCGACCCACCTGCCGTCGCCACCCTGTCGGCGAAATCGTCGATTCCCATCCGCAAGATCGGGTTGACGTACGTCATCACCACTGAAGGCTTGCCCGCTGTGCTTACCACTTCTTCGAGGATGTCGAGACCGACCCTGACGCCTGAGCCTGCTTCCAGCGCCCGGTCGCCGGCAGCCTGGATCGTCGGTCCGTCCATCAGCGGATCGGCGTAGGGGATACCGACCTCGAAACCGTCAGCTCCGGCGTTAGCCATTGCGGTGAACAACTCGACCGAATGAGACGGTGTCGGCAATCCGGCAGTCATATACGGCAGCAATGCTGCTCGGTCCTGTGCCCGGCAGTCGGCGAAGAGATCAGCCAAACGCTGCTTACTCATCAGGGCCGGTGATCTGCTCGACATCCTTGTCGCCCCTACCGGAGAGGTTCAGCACGACGACCTTGCCCTGCAAGTTCCCTGCCTCCTTGGCGATCCAAGCAAGCCCGTGCGCCGACTCCAGCGCCGGGATGATCCCCTCGGTCGCCGCCAGCAAGTGCACTGCAGCCACCGCCTCATCGTCTGTGATCGATTCGTAACGAACCAGGCCGGCCTCCTTGAAGTAGGCGTGCTCTGGTCCAACTCCTGGATAGTCGAGGCCCGCTGAGATCGAATGAGCTTCGAGTATCTGTCCCTGGTCGTCCTGGAGCAGATAGGTCATCGACCCGTGGATGACTCCAGGTGAACCTGCAACCAACGAAGCTCCGTGCTGTCCGGTTTCCAGCCCGTACCCAGCAGCCTCGACGCCGACGAGTTCGACGTCCGAGCCGACATATGGGTAGAAGATCCCCATGGCGTTGGAGCCGCCACCAACGCACGCGACGACCATGTCGGGTCTTGGCCGATTGGGCTCTTTCCCACTCATCTGGCTCTGCAGTTCCTCGCCAATCACCTTCTGCAGTTCGCGGACTATCCACGGAAACGGGTGAGGACCCACAACCGATCCAATGATGTAGTGGGTGTCGGCAACGCTCGCTACCCAGTCACGCATCGCTGCCGACACTGCATCCTTCAGCGTTCCCGCACCCGAAGTGACCGCCCGAACCTCAGTCCCCAACATGCGCATACGGTGCACGTTGAGCGCCTGACGCTCGATGTCCTTCTCACCCATGTAGACGACGCACTCCTGACCTAGGAGCGCACAGGCGGTCGCCGTGGCGACGCCGTGTTGCCCGGCTCCCGTCTCGGCAATTACCCGCGACTTGCCCATCCGCTGGGTCAGCAATGCTTGCCCCATAGTGTTGTTGATCTTGTGTGCGCCGGTGTGGGCTAGATCCTCGCGCTTGAGATACAGCTCGAGGCCGAATTGGTCCGACAGTCTGGCGGCTCGATAGACCGGCGTCGGCCGGCCGACATAGTCACGCAGCAATGCGTCCAGCTCGGCGTGAAACTCCGGGTCGGCCCACGCTTTGGCGAACTCGCTTTCGAGTTCCTCGAGGGCCGGCATCAGGGTCTCCGGGGCGAATTGGCCACCGAAACCCGCGAAGCGGCCTCTCGTGTCTGGTCTTTCGAGCCTCATTGGTTCTTTGCTTTCGCGATGAAGGCCGCAACCCTAGCCGGGTCCTTCTGCCCTGGAGCCTGCTCGAGCCCGCTCGATGCATCGACCCCCCAAGCCCCGGTCGTAGCAACCGCATCAACGATGTTCTCCGGGCCCAACCCGCCAGCCAGGACGAATCTGCCACCGAGGTCCGCGACCATATTCCAGTCGAAGGCAACCCCGGTACCTCCGCGAGTTGCTGCTGATGGCGTGTCGATCAAGGGGATGCCCGGGATCGATGCAATGTCGATGCCGGAAGCGGCAGGTTGCGGGGTGAGGGCGACATAGCCGGCCTGGACTGCACTGCGAGCAACAGCCGCGGCTCGGCTCCCGTATGGCTGGACGCCGTCGAGATCCGTGGTCGCCAGGATCTCCAACACGGCTGCCGGTTCGAGATCGACAGTGAGCAGGATCGAGTGGCACGGAACACCCTGTGCCAGTTGCGCGGCCTGGTCAAGACTGACATACCGCGGCGACTCGGGGATGTGGACGAACCCGATTGCATCTGCACCCGCGTCGATAGTCGCGGCAACGTCGGCAGCATTCGTCAGACCGCAGACCTTGACCCAGGTCATGGGCTCGCGGCTCGCAGCTGTCGCAGCAACTCGGCTGGATCAGCAGCGGTAACCAGTGCTTCGCCAACCAAGATGGCGTCGTAGCCGGCGGCGGCCATGCGGCCTGCACCGGCCGGCGTCGACACCCCGCTCTCCGCTACCAGAACACCGTCACTGGGGAGCAAACCTGCGAGCCTTTCGGCCACTTCGAGATCCGTTCGAAATGTCACGAGGTCACGGTTGTTCACCCCGATGATCCGCGCCCCCACGTCAACCGCGAGCCGCGCCTCGGTTTCGTTGTGCACCTCGACCAGGGCCGCCATCTCGACGCGCTCGCATTCGGCGAGCAGATGTTCGAGAAGGGCTGGTTCTAGTGCGGCAACGATGAGCAGTAGGGCGTCGGCGCCTGCGGACCGCGACTCGCTCACCTGGCGGGGATCGATGATGAAGTCCTTCCGTAGCACCGGAAGCGACGCCGCCTCGCGCACAATGCGCAGATCGTCGAGCGAACCCGCAAAATAGTCCGGCTCGGTAAGCACCGATATTGCGGCGGCACCCCCTGCCTCGTAAGCCGCCGCCTGTGCCACCGGATCGAGATGCATGGCCAGATCGCCCGCCGATGGAGACCGCCGCTTGATCTCGGCAATCACTTGCAGCCCCGGCCGCGCCAGAGCGTTTGCGAAATGCCGCACTTCGGGAGGAATACCGAAGTCACGTACGTCTTCTTGTGCCAGCCTCCGCCGCGCCGAATCGACTATTTCGGTGAGCATGGGCGCATAGTACGGCTCCAGTCTCGCCGGTCCTGCATCTCCGACTACTCCGCCAAGGATCTGACGTAGTCAACGAGGCTTTCGACCTGTTCTGGGCTGAAGCGCGGAAAGCCCGGCATGTTCCCGGGTCCGACCACGATGACGCCGGCGATCTGGTCATCTGTGAGGTTGAGGTCAGTATTGGTACCCGTACCGATCCCATCAGAAATCGCGCCGGTGCCGTCGATTCCGTGGCAAGCCGCGCAGGACCGGTCGTATAGGTCCTTGCCATACAGATCGTCCTCTGCTGCAGCACAACCCGCGAGCAGCAGCAGACCCACGAGAAGGAGGGAAAGCGCAAGCCGCATCCGAACGAATCTAGCGCTCCAGGGGAATAGCAGGATCGCTGCCGCCGCTCGCGACTTGCCCGCTCGAGCGGGGTAGATCGACGGTGACAACCGTACCCGCCCCGAGGCGGCTTTCGACCTTCACCGTCCCCCCGATAGCCGATGTCAGCTCCTTGACAATGCTCAGCCCGAGGCCGCTTCCCTCCGGCCTGACTGGGCGGTAGCGCTGAGCTACATACAGCCGCTCGAAGACGTGGGGAAGATCCTCGGGATCGATACCCGGACCGGTGTCGGCCACCGACAGACTGACAGCGGCATCGTCGCCAGTCAGCCCGACACGCACGGTTCCGCCTTCTGGGGTATACCGCAACCCGTTGCTGACCAAGTTGCCGACTATCTGGCCAATCCGGTCGGGGTCGACGGTCACGACACCGACCTCTGCAAGCTCAGCGACCAACTGCACCCGTATGTCGTCGGCCCGTGGTCGGTGGCTGTCGACGAGCTCCCGCATGTGTGCCGTCAGCTCAACCGGTTCCGGACGCATAGTGAACTCGCGCGCCTCGAGTCGGGCCAGCAAGGTCAAATCGTCGATCAGCCGGCTCAGTCGATCGGTCTGGCGATGCAGCACTCCCCCGACACGCTCCAGGTCGTCCGGGTCTATCTGCCCAGTGTCCAACGCCTCGGCGTAGCCGCGCAACGTGGTCAGCGGGGTACGGAGGTCGTGGCCGACACTCATCAGGAAATCGCGTTCCCGGCGCCGGGCTGCGTCGAGCTGACCAGCCATCTCGTTGAAGGCCCCACCCAGCCTGGCGACATCATCCGATCCGTCTGCTGGAGCCCGGACTGTGAAATCCCCCGCAGCGATGGCACGCGAGGCAGTTTCGAGCCGGTCGAGCCGCCGTCCCACCTGCCCGGCCACCCAGTTGGCGAGGACGATCGCGAGGATCGCGCCCACCCCCAACGAGAACAGGAGCGGCTTGGCCAAGATGTTGGTTGCGAGCAGCGGTTCGCTGCGGCCGATCGCTATCAGGAGAGTTGGGTCATTGCGCGGCGAGATGGGAATCGCCCGAACATAGGCCAGCACAGGTTCCCCGGCGACTTCGGTCTCAGCGACCCGGTCGAGCGGCGGATCGGACCCCAAGCTGTCCAGCACCGGTGTTTCGTTGACGCCGGCTAGACCGGGACGATCGGCGGAAAGGCCAATGAGGCGCGCCTCGACGTAGTCGTGGCCGCCCACGCTGCGAGCGATCTCGAGTGTCCTGGCGACCGTCAGCGTTTCGTTGCGATCGGAGGCGGGTACCGCATCGCGAATCGCCGTTTGGATCAGCCGGGCGGTTGCCTCCGCTTGGCGAAGCAATTCCGCCTCGCTCTCTCGCACGAGTTCGCGTTGAATCGCCGCGCCGGCGACCAATCCTGCTGTCAAGGTGACCGCAGCCACCGCAAGCGCGCTCCATAGAACCTGCCGGCGCATCTCTCAGCCCTCGATGCGGTAGCCGACGCCCCACACAGTCTCGATGGGGATGTCGGCCAGCTTTCTGCGAAGTTGGCGGATGTGAACGTCGACCGTCCTGGTTTCTCCGAAGTAGTCATATCCCCACACAGCTTCGAGGATCTGACTGCGCGACAGCACCAAACCCCGGTGGGTGACGAGATACCAGAGAAGATCGAATTCCCGCGCGGTGGGGCGCACAACGTTGCCGTTTGGTTCGGTGACTTGGCGCCGGCCGCTGTCGACTACGAAGCCTTCGATCTCGGCAGTCTGGATCACTACCGGACGCTCTTCGCTGCGCCGCAACACGGCCTTGACCCGGGCCACCACTTCCCGCGGAGAGAACGGCTTGGTTACATAGTCGTCGGCCCCGATCTCGAGCCCCACGATCTTGTCAACCTCAGAGTCTCGTGCGGTGAGCATGATTATCGGAATGTCCGAGTTTGACCGGATCCGTCGGCACACCTCGATACCGTTGATGCCGGGGAGTCCGATGTCGAGCAGGGCAACCCGAACGTCTCCCTGCTGCAGTCGCTCGAGGCCCTTTTCTCCGCTCGGGGCGTGCACCAGACGATAACCCTCGCGCCCGAAGCAGAGCTCGAGGAGATCCGCTATCTCCTGCTCGTCCTCGATCAACAAGATGGTTCCGCCTGGGGTCATGCAGTCACCTCCGCACTACGAAAGTATCGGCGCGGAATGTTTGAAGACTGTAAGAGAATCCCGATTAGCAGCTAAGACTCACCCGACAATTGGTAGCGCGCTGACCGTACCCACTCCGGCCGCCGTCGAAACGGTTGCCTCCTCGGGCACCTCAACGCGGAGCATGCCGAGAGCGACCGCTCCCCCGGGCCGCTGCGCCACTGATGTCAGCTCACCGACATCCCTGTCCGCCACGCTGACAACCGACCCGGATGCGGGGAATGTGCCTTCGGCGAACACGAAGCCAGTGAGTCGCCGGTTGACATGGCCCCTCGAGTCGATGCGGGCTACGAGCTCTTGCCCCAGATAGCAGCCCTTCGTGAAATCGACGGCCGAGGCGACATCAACGCCTTCCTGGGGAATCGTCTTGTCGGTCAAGTCGACTCCCATGATGGCTTCGCCTTCCTCGATGCGTACAACCTCGAGCTGGTCGGGGTTAGCCGCAGGAGCGTGCGGTCGCCCTCCAACCGCCAGGTATCGCGGTAGCAGGGAGCGCTGCAATGGGTATGCGGCCACCAACGGGGCTGCCGTGTCCGGACCAGTCGCGGCCAGATCAGCCACCGCATCAGCGGCTCTGGGACCCCACACTTCCCAGATCGATCTGTCTTCGCTCTGCAGCGAGACATCAACCCGAATCCTGTACCGTGCCAGGTCTTCCATCAGGGTGTCGACAACACCCCGATCGCAGAGAAGACCCACGCGATCTTCGGTGCGCAACACCCAGAGCAGTGCTCGCAGCTTCCCGTTCGGCCCCAGCAAGAGCGATCTCGCTCCGTCACCTGGGGCTATGCCGGAGATGTTCTGGCTCAACAACCCTTCGAGGTAGCTGACCGCGTCGACTCCCCCGACCCAGACGAGACCGGTTCGATCGGCGATTGCGGCAGCGGACTGACGGATCGTGGCGTAGTCAGACATTGTGCGCCGCCTGAACCGCAGCGAGTACGGCCGCCGCCTTGTTGATGCATTCGCGGTACTCCGCGGCTGGATCGCTATCGGCGACGATGCCCGCACCCGCTTGCACCCATGCCTTACCGCCCGCTGCGACCATGGTGCGCAACGCGATCGCGGTATCCAGATTGCCCGAGAAGTCTATGTAGCCCACTGCGCCGGCATAGGGCCCGCGCGCCGTTGGCTCGAGTTCGTCGATGATCTCCATCGCCCGCACCTTGGGGGCACCGGAAACAGTTCCATGGGGAAACGTTGCTCGCAGGACGTCAACCGGGCCCACTCCCGACCGTAGCTTCCCTGATACACCCGAAACGATGTGCATCACGTGTGAGTAGCGCTCGATGACCATCAAGTCGTCGACCGCAACGCTGCCGAACTCGCAGACCCGGCCGAGATCGTTGCGGGCCAGATCAATCAGCATCACATGCTCGGCGCGCTCTTTGGGATCGGCCAGCAGCTCCCGCTCGAGTTCTTGGTCTTCGGCAAGTGTGCGTCCGCGCGGCCTGGTTCCGGCTATCGGGCGGCTGGTCGCAACTCCGGCCCGGGCGCGCACCATGAGCTCGGGCGAAGAGCCCACGATGGCGACGCGTTCGTCGCGGACGAAGAACATGAATGGAGAGGGATTCACGAGCCGCAGCGATCGGTACACGAGGAAGGGATCAGCTTCGAGGTCGACCTCGAGCCTGATGGAAGGCACGATCTGAAACGCCTCCCCTTGGGTAATGTGCTCCTTCGCCGTCACCACCGCCGCCTCGAACTGCTCGCGGGTCATGTTGGCTTTGGCATCGGGGCGATCTACAAAATCCGGTCGCGTTTGCGGGTCGTATGGGGTTGCCCCCGCGAGACGATTCGCCGCGGCGTGCAAATCGGCAACGGCGTTGTCGTACGCAGCACCGGGATCGCCGGAGACAAAGACGTTACGGATGAGATGCACTGTCTCGCGAAAGCGATCAACCGCAGCCAGCAAGCCGAAGAACTGCCAGACCATCTCCGGGAGACCTCGATCATCGGCCGGCTGGTTCGGAAGTCTCTCGATGTGCCGCACCGCGTCGTAGGCCAAATACCCGACTGCCCCGGAATGCAGCGGGGGGTGTTCTTCCCCATAGCCGAGTTCCTCGGCTGACGGCACGGTCATCCCGCCTATTACGGCTTCCAACACGGCGAGCGGATCACCTTGGGGAACATCGACGGCGTGACCTTCGGCAGTGGTTTCGCCGGCGCGGGCAACGAGCGTGAAGGCCGGATCCCCGCCAACGAACGACCACCGCGCCCACCGCTCCCCACCTTCGACTGACTCGAGTAGAAACCCAGGCCGATCTCCAATGAGCTTTTCGAACACCGATATTGCCGTCTCGCGGTCGCCGAGGACCTCCACGGTGACGGGGACGACGGCATGTCGGCCTGCCAGCTCGATAAACCGTTCGCGAGAGAGGTCGGGACGCATGCGGGCAGGTTAGACCCGACCCATTGCTGCCCGGACTACACCTCAGCGAGCCCTTCCAGTCCGAGCCTCACCAGCATCTCTGAGAACCACCGGTTGAGGTCGGTTATCTGACCCGTCACCATCAGAACCCCGAACCCGGCAAGTAGCAATCCCGAAACCACACTGATAGGGGTGAGAAATCGCTTCACGCCGTTGAACACTGAGTACGCCTTGGCGAGGATCAGCGCGGAGAGGAGGAACGGGATCCCGAGTCCCAAGGAGTAGAAGCCGAGCACGAGCATTCCCCGGCCCATCGTCTCCGCATCGGAGCCGAGCGCAATTGCCGCGGTGAGAAACGGCCCGATGCACGGGGTCCACCCGAAGGCGAACGCCATGCCCATGACCGGCGGCGCAAAGACCCCAAACCGACTCGGACGCACCTCCGCGCGGCGGTCCTTCATCACCGGAAGGAGGAAGTCCGGTGTCCATATCGCGGTCACGGCGATGAACAAACCCATCAAGATGATCACCCATCCGGCAATGGTCGTGAACACGTTCCCCTGCAGCAAGCGACCCAGCGACGAGGCGGCACCGCCAAACAGAACCACGAAGACGAGAGTGAAGCCCAGGACGAAGAACAGGGTGGCCCGGGTGATTCTCCACATCGAGACGTTTCCTTCAGCTATCTCGCGCGTCGAATAGCCGGACATCAGACTCAGATAGCCGGGTAGCAGCGGCAGCACACACGGCGACAGGAACGACGCGGCACCCGCAAATACTGCGGCGATGAGGGTTGTGTCCGCCACGCATGCCTCCAGTTCCCTTGGTTGCTGGGCGTCAACGTGGGATGGGGACCATTTGTTCCCGGCGCCTGCATCGAGGTCATCCGGCGTTTCAGCAGGTTAACCTCGGGCCGCTGATGCAACACCACAACGAGCTGAAGACCTGATGACGACGGTGACCGAGTTCACGATTCGCGACCGCCGCGTCCTAACGCTGATGGGGTTTGTAGCCCTAGTTGCAGGCTACGGCGGCAGCCAGCTCAGTCACACATTGCCCTTTGCCCGCAACGCGCTTGGGCTCACTGAGGGTGAGATGAATTGGGTATTTGCCGTGACCCGTCTCCTGTCTCTGATCGGGCTGCTGTTCATGGTCTACGCCGACCGGCGGGGTCGTCGGCTTCCGTTCCTCATTGCGTTCAGCCTCATGCCTGTGGCCAACCTAGCTACTGCGATCGCTCCGGACCCGGTGACTTTCACCATCGCTCAGAGCGGCGCCCGCATCGCCGTTATCGCCGTCGCCGGACTTGCGATCGTCATCCTTGCCGAAGAGCTGTCGCCGCGGGTGCGGGCCCTCGGCATCGGCCTCTATGCGCTCGCAGGCGCGGCAGGATCGGGAATCGGTCTCATGCTGCTGCCCATCGCGGACGGATCGGAGTACGCCTACCGCACGCTGTTCGCGCTTACCGGTGTGGGGCTGCTCGCCCTCCCCATCCTCGCCCGCTTCTTGAGGGAGAGTCGAGCGTATGTCCAATACGAGAGAAAGGTCACGTTTCGCACTGCGCTGAGGGCCGGTTTGGGGCGACACTTCTGGCCGCTGGCCGCGATTGCCTTCCTGATCGCTGTCTTCTCGTCACCGGCTACGGCCTTCGTCATGGAGCGTCTTGTAGATGATCTGCAGTGGGACACCGCCCCGGCCCGCTTCCTCTTGATGGTATTCAGCGGACTCGGAACTGCTGGTGTGATCATCGGTGGCAGGATGGCCGATCTCATCGGCCGCAAACGGACCACGGTCACGGCGATGGTTCTCGGGCTGATCGGCGGTGTGGCCTTCTATACCCAGGACAGCGGTTGGGTGTTGGCCCCGGCGATCTTCCTCGCAACCATGGGCCTCGGAATGTTGACGCCGTCGCTGGCAGCGCACCGGTCGGAGTTGTTCCCCACCCGAGTTCGCGCCACCGCCGCTGGCTGGATCACCAACATTGCAATCTTCGGCAGCATCACCGGGTTCGTCATCGGAGCTTTCATCGTCGACAGTGTGGGGCTGTCAACCACGATCACCGCCCTCGCCGGTGGGTTGATCATCGCGATGTTGCTGGTCACACGGCTGCCGGAGACCCGGGGGATCGATCTCGTGCGGACGAGACGGGACCGGTCAGATGCCAGTAAGCGAGCGTCGCAAACCGCACAGCCATCATCGCAACCAGCGACCACCAAACCCCCGCCAGGCCCCAAGCCTGCTGCTGCACAGCCACCAGGGTCAACGCGGTAGCTAGCGAGGCGGCAACCGTCGACGTCGCCAGGTAGGTGAAAGCGGACGCGCCGATGGCGATCCCGTCCCAGACGAAGACAACCGCGTTCAGCGGCTGCATGAGCACTATGAACAGGTATACAGCATCGACCTGAGCGATCACCTCTGCGTCACTGCTGAAGACACCGGGGAGCAATCCCCGACCGGCAGCCATGACACCCAGCAGCACCAGGCCGACCACGAGCCCCCAGCCCAACAGTCGTCGCGCATAGGCTCGGGCCAAGGTTGCATCGCCGTCTAGGTGGAGTCCGACGAGGGCCTGAGCCGCGATGGCCAAGGCATCGACAACAAGTGCCAAGAAGATCCACAGCTGGACGGCTACCTGGTGTGCGGCCACTACCTCCTCTCCCTGTCGAGTCGCGATCGCGGTCGCCAGAGTGAACGCTGCCAACAGCGACCCGCTCCTTATCACCAGGGCCCTCCCGGCACCGACCAGCGGCTGCAATGACTCGCGCCCCGGCCAGCGCAGCCGCAGGGCGAACTCGCGACGACGCCTGACGAAGAGCGCCGTGAAGACTGCAGCACCACTCCACTGGGCGAGCATCGTTGCCCAAGCCGCTCCGGCCAGACCCCATCCGAGCCCAAAGATCAGGATGGGATCGAGCACCAGGTTGACGGCCGATATTCCCAGCGTCACCCAAAGTGGAGTGCGCGTGTTCTGGTGGCCGCGAAACACGCCGTGGCCAACGGTGGCAAGCAGCAGCGCCGGCATTCCCAGGACGCGAATCCGCAAATACAGCACCGCGTCATTGAGCAGCTCCGACTCGGCACCCATCAGGCGCACCAGCGGCTCGGCTGTGAGCAACAGCACCGCGGTCAGCGCAACTCCCAAGGCCAAGCCCAACATCAACGCAGCCCCGGTTATCCGTCCGGCTTTGTCCCGCTCCTGTCGGGCGAGGGCACCTGCGATGAGCGGTGTCGTCCCGTAAGCGAGGAAGTTGAACATGAAGAACGCGATCGAGAATATTGCGGCCGCTACACCGAGACCACCGAGCGGCACTTTGCCCAGCCGACCGACAAACGCGGTGTCGACGAGGGACACAAGCGGGTCCGCGGCAAGCGTGCCGAGGGCAGGGACGGCAAGGCGAAAGATCTGCCTATCGAGGGACCGCCCCGACCGATCCTCGGTCACGTGGTTTCTCGTGGGCGCCGTGTCTTCGGTTCAAATGGGCACCGGTCGCGCAACGGGCAATCCCAGCATCGCGGCCTGCGTGCGTCGCACACCTCTCGCCCGAATTGGATGAACCGCATCGACACTCCCGCCCACGTATTCTCGAGAAAGAGGTTCTTCAGATCATGCTCGATCTTCACGGGATCCGAGTTCGCGGTGAGACCGAGACGGTTGGCCACCCGATTGACATGAGTATCAACTGCTATTGCGGGGTCGCCCCATGCTTCGGCCAGCACGACACTCGCTGTTTTCCGACCAACCCCGCGTAACGTGACCATGTCGTCGAAGTCTCGCGGTACCTCCCCACCAAAACGATCCACCACGTCCGCTGCAAGGGCCAGCAACGACTTGGTCTTCTGCCGGTAATAGCCTGTCGAATACACGACCTCTTCGAGATCCTCCGGGTTGGCGGTGGCTAGGTCTTCGGGGTGTGGCCACGTGGCAAACAGGACCGGAGTGACCCGGTTGACGTTCTCGTCGGTAGTCTGCGCCGACAGGACCGTCGCCACCAGGAGCTCCCACGGATCCTGATAGCTGAGGGCGGTGGCGATCTCCGGGTAGCGTTCCGACAGTCTCTTCAGAATGAGACGGGCCCCGCGTCTTTGTTGTGCGAGCGGCTTGTCGAGAGGGTGGACTGAGGCCATAGCGCCAAGAGTCTAAGCCCGGCCGCAATCCGGCTACGATCAACTCCGTGGATCTGCGGACGGCAGTAGCAAGCCGGGCTCGAATCGAAGGAAACCTCGTTCTGGTCGACGAGTTTCTCAATCATCGTGTCGACCCGGGTGTCATCGAATCAGTTGGGCGCTCCCTAGCCGACGCCTTTGCCGGCTCGGGCCCGGATCTCGTCCTGACGGCCGAAGCATCTGGCATACCGCCGGCGCTGGCGTGCGCCTCGGCGTTGGGCATACCCATGGTCTATGCCAAGAAGTACTTGGGAACCGGAGATCGCTACTCCTTCGCTCGCGAAGTCACGTCGCCCACGAAGGGTGTGGAGTACCGCGTCGAGGTAGCGCGCCGAGTCCTTCCGCCGGGACTGCGGCTGATCATCGTCGATGACTTCCTGGCACGGGGCCGGACTGCTGAGGCTCTTGGCGAGATCGCCGCCGAGGCCGGATGCGAGGTGTTGGGGTTTGGTTTCGCCATCGAGAAGTGCTGGCAGGCCGGACGAGAGCGCTTGGAACGGCATGGATGGGCCGTGCATTCTGTTGTGGAACTCGAGCGCCTCGAAGGCTCATCCGTCGTGTTCCGGGATACGGCTTGAGTGTGCCGGACCGCATCGCTGCGGTCCGTAGCGAGTACGACCACTGTTTCGGCTGTGGTCAATCCAATCCCATTGGCCTCGGACTGACCGACTTTCACAGCTCAGAAGGCGTCGTATCGGCTCGATTCACACCCAGAAGCGACTATCACGGCTTCTCCGACCTTCTCCACGGAGGCATAGTGGCCACCGCTCTCGACGAGATCATGGCGTGGTCGGCAATCCTCGTCGAA
>JASJAS010000076.1 GCA_030066875.1 Acidimicrobiia bacterium
GCGGATGAGGCCTGGATGAAGATCAAGAGTCTCTGGTTCGACGTTTACTACGGCGGCGACGAGTCAATCGTGGACAACGAGATCCATTTCGATTCCCTGGCATTCGGACCTTCGCGGATCGGCTGTGACGACAGCGAAAGCTTCACGCCTCCTTTCCGTGACGATGATGAGTCCTTGTTCGAAGGCGACATCGTTTGGCTGGCCGAGACTGGAATCACCCAAGGATGCAATCCGCCGATCAACGATCGATTCTGTCCCGACAGTCCGGTGACCCGGGGCCAGATGGCGGCTTTCTTGACACGAGCGCTCTCCCTGCCGATTCCCGCGGGTGTCGACACCTTCACCGACGACGATGAATCGGTCTTTGAGGGAAACATCGAAGCACTGGCCCAGGCCGGTATCACCCGAGGGTGTAATCCTCCCGCCAACAATCGCTTTTGCCCGGAGGCCCGTCTGACTAGAGGCCAAATGGCAGCATTCCTGACGAGGGCCTACGGGTACGTCACTCCAGATGGGAACCCGTTTGTTGATGACGACGATTCAGTATTCGAAGATGCCATCGAGGCCTTGGCCGCTGCCGGGGTGACCGCCGGATGCAACCCCCCGGTCAATGATCGATTCTGCCCGGACGCCACCCTGACCCGGGGCCAGATGGCCGCCTTCCTGCACCGGGCTGCCGGCTAACTCCTCGGCCGAGGCCGACGTTCCCAAGATACGATGGATTGTGTCTACCCGAGGAGGGACCATGGCAAGGTTCGACGGAACGGTAGCGCTGATCAGCGGTGGGGCCCGTGGGATGGGAGCGGCCCACGTTCGGGGCCTAGTTGCAGAAGGGGCCAAGGTGGTGTTCGGCGACATACTCGACGACGAGGGCCGCAACCTCCAGGACGAGGTAGGCGAATCTACGCGTTATGTCCATCTCGACGTCACCAGCGAAGCCGATTGGCAGGCGGCGGTCGCAACCGCGGAGAAGGATTTCGGCCCGATCAATCTGCTGGTCAACAACGCAGGAATCGTCTCCTACGGACCGGTCGATGTGATGGAACCAGAGGAGTTCCGACGAGTCATTGATATCAACCTGACCGGCACCTTCCTCGGCATGCACTTCGCCGTGCCCTCGATGCGGACTGCCGGTGGGGGGGCGATCATCAATATCTCTTCTACCGCAGGGCTGATGGGCTACGCCACGATCGCCGCCTACGGGGCGTCGAAGTGGGGGGTACGCGGCATGACCAAGGCCGTGGCGCTGGAGCTGGGTAACGACAACATTCGCGTGATGTCGATTCACCCCGGGCCGATCCGCACACCGATGACGGACGGCATGAGCGATGAGCTCACAATGGCACAGCCGATCAAGCGCTTCGGGACCGCGGAAGAGGTCACCAAGCTGATGATGTTCATGGCGGCCGACGCCACTTACAGCACTGGTTCAGAATGGGTCATCGACGGCGGAGCGGTGCTCGGTCCGGTGATCGACATCCCGCAGGAGTAGAACCCGGAACCGTCAGCGCCTATTAACCCGTAGCAGAGGAATCGGGCAAGTGGGTCTCGATTAACGGCTTGCTGTCGTCGTCGGGCTGCTTGCGGGCCGCCTGATCGGACCATGCATCGGCCGCACTTCGACCTGCTTCCGCCTGAGCCTGGTTGAGTAACTCGCGTAGCTCCGCCTGACGCTGTGTGAGCGGGTATCGCTCGGCAAAGGCATCGGATGGAAGCGCCGCGAGTTGATCCATGACGGTACCCAATTCTTCGAGGATTCTGTGTTCCTCCATGCATCAAAGGATACGCCAGTGTCCGCCTTCGCGAGGTTCAGCTCCAGCGGCGTACCAATGCCTGGATCGTCGTGAATCCCAACACCCGAGCCACCGAGACCCTGAAGTGCCCGTCGACCACGTAGAAGGAACCCGCGACTTCGTAGAGCTCGATTGATTGATACCCGCGCAGGCCATGGGCAACCGCAAAAGCTCGTTTCCAGCGACGCTTGAGGCGGTTGCTCTTCGGCAGGAACGAGCGGGTGAACAAGCTGCTCTTCCCAACACTGCCGACGATCTCTGCGATTTGGATGCTGCGGCGCTGTGTTGAGCTCTCGGGCAATAGTCGAGTGCCGCCGACCGCCTCGTCAAATGATGCCAAACCCGCTGCTCGGCCCATGATTCGGTCCAGGAGCCTCTCTCGGCGCGCTGCACGTCGCGCCTTGGCAAATGCCTGCTCCGCCGGTTCGCTCCAGTAGCTCAGATCGTCCCAGAGGGTGTCAGTTGCCACAGTCATGGCTGGACTCCTGCTGCTGTCAACAAGTTCAACCAGGGTCGCTCGCAGGTTGTTCCGGCTGGCCGGACCAACTCACAGGCGGGTAGCAGCGGCTGGATCAACTGGCAGGTCATACGCGAATGGGATGTCTGGCCGCGACCGTCATTGCTTCATCCTTCACACCGTAACCTGCCGGCTATGCCCAACCGACTTGCCGACTCCACCAGCCCCTACCTGCTGCAGCACAAGGACAACCCTGTCGACTGGTACGAATGGGGCGACGAAGCCTTTGCTCGCGCCCGACACGAAGACAAGCCCGTCTTGCTTTCGGTGGGTTACTCGGCATGCCATTGGTGCCACGTCATGGCACACGAGTCATTCGAGGATGCCGAGACCGCTTGGTACATGAACGAGCACTTCGTCAATGTCAAGGTAGACCGCGAGGAACGGCCCGACGTAGACCGCATTTACATGGACGCCCTCCAGGCCATGACGGGTCAGGGCGGATGGCCGATGACCGTGTTCCTGACACCCACAGGCGAGCCATTCTTCGCCGGCACCTACTACCCCAAGGAAACCCGCGGCCACATGCCTTCATTCCGCCAGGTCATGGTTGCGGTCAACACTGCTTGGGGCGCCAAGCGAGAAGAACTCAACGAGCAAGCAGATCGACTTGCCGCAGTCGTCCGAGCGGGATTGCCTGCCGAACCACCCCCGCCGGCCCGCGACGCAGCTGCAGCCGCTCTCGAGTTACTTGCCGACTCGTTCGACCCCGAATGGGGAGGATTCGGCAGTGCCCCGAAGTTTCCGCAGGCACCGGTGCTCGAGTTTCTTCTCCGGAACGCCGTGCTCGACCCGGCCACGAAACCCGCTGTTGAACCACTCTTGACCACAACCCTCGACCGGATGCGAGCGGGTGGTATCTACGACCAAATCGGCGGCGGATTTGCTCGGTATTCGGTTGACGGCCGATGGCTGATTCCCCACTTCGAAAAAATGCTCTACGACAACGCTCAGCTCGCCCGCATCTACTTGCGCGCTTCCCAAGTGTTCGATCAACCGGATTACACCAAGACGGCTGTAGCAACCCTCGATTATCTCGCGGCAACGATGCGCGACCCTTCCGGCGGGATCCACGCTGCTGAGGACGCAGACTCCGAGGGGGTCGAAGGCAAGTACTACGTGTGGTCTTGGGGGGAGTTCCGCAGTCTCACCGGAGACGATGCAGACCTCGTCGCCGACCTCTACGGCGTTACCCAAAACGGCAACTTCGAAGGCGCCAACAACCTGCATATAGCGACATCGCCGGCAAGCCTCGCAGATGAGTACGGCATCGAGATTGCCGACGTGAATGCCGCAAAGGACCGAGCCGACCGGGCCCTCCTCGAAGCCCGCGACCAGCGAATCCGTCCCGGTCTTGATGACAAGGTGATCGCTTCCTGGAACGGTCTGGCCCTGCGAGCCTTCGCCGAAGCCGCTTCCGTACTCGAGGAAGCTCGCTACCTAGAGGTCGCCACTGGAATCGCCGAGTTCGTCACCGACGCCATGATCCGCGACGGCAGGCTGCAACGCGCCTGGCGCCAGGGACGCAGCTCCGGACCCGGTTATTGCGACGACTACGCATCGATGGCGGTAGGGCTCTACACGCTGTTCTCCGTCACCGGCGACACTCAATGGTACGAAGAGGCCGACCGGCTCACTGCGGCGATGGTGCAACTATTCGGCGATTCGGGAGGCTTCTTCTCACCCGGCGCCGATGTACCCGGACTCATAGCCCGCCCCAAGGATTTCGCCGACAACCCGCTCCCGTCCGCCAATTCGCTCGCGGCGGAAGCACTTCTCATGCGTTCCGCTTACACCGGCGAGCCCAACGACCACATCGACCAGATCTCCCACGGCGCCGGGCGGCTTCTCGAACGCCATCCGCCCGCAGTTGGCCACCTTCTCGGAGTCCTGCTGACGGGAGCTTCGGGAGTGAAGGAAGTTGCAATCGTGGGCAACGATGCAGCGCGCAAACCACTCGAGCGAGCAGTGTGGGAGGAATTCCGCCCCGACTGTGTCATCGCCGTCGGGACCGAGACAAGCCCGGTTCCACTCCTAGGCAATCGCGATTCCGGCAAGACGGGGGCGGCAGCTCACGTCTGCCGCAACTTCGTATGTGACCTCCCGGCGACGTCGCCGGCTGAGCTGCGAACCCGTCTCGACGCCTGATCTCCGAAATTCACCCAGATTTCCGGCCGGATCGTAAGCTAAGTCCTCGTGAGTGAAGAAACCCCCACCCGGGAAGGGCTGTGCGTCTACTGCGGGACGTCGCGTGTCGTGACGAAACCGATATGCCCGGAGTGTGGCCGCACTTGGATCGATACCAGAATCGGCGAAGAGCTTCCCGCGCTCACCCCCAACGTCGTCGCTACATCGGCACCGTCGCCGGCTGTGGTTCCGCGGGCTGCTCCCCAAGCCGCCGCTGATGAGCCAATCGAGCCGCCCACACCCGCTGCTGACATAGCCGAACCCGTAGACCAACCAGGTGCCGTTGAAGCCACCCAACCGGCGGAGGAACCGGCGGAAGAACCGGCGGAGGAACCGGCCGCCGTCGAGGACACCGAACCGGCGGAGGAACCGGCCGCCGTCGAGGACATAGAGACGGCCGCCGTCGAAGACACCGAACCGGCGGAAGAACCGGCGCAAGAACCGGCGGAAGAACCGGCGCAAGAACCGGCCGCCGTCGAGGACACCGAACCGGCGGAGGAACCGGCGGAAGAACCGGCGGAAGAACCGGCGCAAGAACCGGCGCAAGAACCGGCCGCCGTCGAGGACACCGAACCGGCGGAAGAACCGGCGGAGGAACCGGCGCAAGGACCGGCGGAGCAGACACCGCGGGACCAACTCGCCGCAAGGCTCGCCGAGCAACGCGAAGCCGAAAGGAGGCGGCGGCCCTGGGGTCTACTAGTGGGAGCGCTGATCGGCATAGCTGCGATCGTCCTCATCGGCTCATACGTCGTGTCACGGGACGACGATGACACCCAGACTGCTGCAACGACTACGGCACCGCCGTCGGAGACGAGTGCGCCCCCGACAACCGCAGAGCCGCCCACTACTGCTGCGCCGACCACTACAACGGTACCTCCCACTACCACGACCACCACTACGACCCTGGCCCCGATCGAACCAGAAGGGCAACCCATCGCAATCCAGGATCTCACGCTGGGCGCATTTGCACTGGGACCGCTTTCCCTCAACTCCTCGACCCCATACCTCGGGCGACTCGTTGCGACACTCGGGCAGCCCGACAGCATGACGGAGGCCGGTGAGGACTTGGGTCTGTGCCCGGACGACCAAGGGTCTGCCTACGTGTGGGACGGGTTCACGGCAATCTTCCGTCTCGACGGCGACACTGAGATCCTGGTCGGGTACCGGCTCGATGCAACGGGTACGGACCACCCAACCCAGCAGATCACCAGCCGTTCGGGCCTCGAGCTGGGCCACACCATCGAGACTCTCGACGCGATCTACCTGCAATCGAAGGTGGCGTTGCAGGAAATCGACACTGCCCCCCATTTCTTGCTCCTGCGATCGAGCGATGATGCCACTCTGCTCTGGGGACCGGTGACCGGTTTCGAAGCGAATGGCGTCGTCGAAGGTATCTACTCCCCCACGGCCTGCGACCGCGGGCCTCGACCAACGGTCTGATGACAACAGGGGGGAGGGCACTACCACTGTTCGACGGGGCTCCACAGGCTCTAACATTGCACTCTCTACGCCCCTCCGAGGTCGACGACAATGGCTAGCGCCGCAAAAACGAATAAGCCTGGCTTCATTGGGCGCGTGTTGACAGTACCCAACCTCGTGTCGGTCGGTATCGGGCTACTCGTCTTCTGGGTGATCGCCGGGCAGTGGCGATCGCCGGAGGGTACGGTTGCCGCCGCTGTCATCGGCAGCCTGATCACGGCGGCAATCTGGCTCTTGTGGATGCGTGTCCGCAGCGGACCCAACATCGCCACAGTCGTCGAAGAGCCGATACTCGCTTACGTTCCAACAACCGAGGGCAGACCGACGCCAACGCTGGGGGACCCCGAGTCCGAAGCGGCCCACACCTACTTGGACGCGGTGGCGGCATTGGAGGAGGCCACCAACGGGCAAGTCATCTTGGTCTCGAGCAGCCGCCCTGGTCTCGGTGCGACCACAGTCGCAATGAATCTCGCAACCGCGGCAACCCGCATGGGCAGGCGCGTCGTTCTGATCGACGCTGACCCTTCAGGCGGCATCTCCAAGTATGGGCGCACCGAGGAAACGCCGGGCTGGACTGATCTCGCTGCAGGGTTGGCGAGCCTCGAAGAGGCATCCCGCCTGTGGAAGGTCGACGACGCCAACACCCTCCCGATGATTCCGGTCGGCTCCGACCTCGAGAACCGAGGCGAAGTACTCGGGGGTATGAAGCTTGCTGAGATCATCGACGAATTGACCGAGCACGCCGACCTGCTCGTCATCAACTCAGCACCGATGAATTGGGACACCAGCTTGCCCCAGGTGGCCACCCATGCGGATGGCACGCTGCTGGTGGTCACCCCGGAGGTCGATGCCCGCACGCTCGGCGAGATGGCCGAGCAGCTCAGCGATATTGGCGCTCCGGTAATCGGATACATCGTCAACAAAGCCGATCGTCTGCTCGACCGCAGGCCTCTCTGGCGCCGGTCGCTGAAGCGAACCTTGAGCACATTCCTCATCCTGCTCGTGGTGTACTCGGCCTGGAATGCATACAGCGTGTGGAGATCATGGCAGGACGTCGAAAGGTACACCTATGACGAGGTGGCCCTGGACCAGCTCCCCGAGGTGCCTCCTCCGATCGAAGCCGGTGAGACGCTTACCGCGGAGGCGGCCACCGCGGTCACCGCAACCCCCACAGCGGAGAGCACGTACGACACCTTCATGGTCGTCGGGTCCGACATTGGTGACGCACGCGCCGACGTGATCATCTTGGTCATGCTGCCGAGCGATGGCTCGTCGCCGATCATGGTCTCCTTGCCCCGCGATCTCTACCTCCCCAACCGCTGTACGCAGGGCTATACCCGCCTCAACGCCAACTTCAACGGGTGCGGAGGCGAGATCAATGGAGCCACGCTCCTGTCAGGCGCAGTCGAGGACTTCACCGGCGTCGTAGTCGACCACTTCGCGCTGTTCACATTCGACGGCTTCGAGCAGATCATCGACGAGGTCGGCGGCGTGGAAATCTGTGTCGAGAACGCGGTGCGAGACCGCAAGGCGGAGCTCAACCTGCCGGCGGGCTGTACCAACGCCAGCGGCGCGCAAGCACTGGCGTGGGTTCGCTCACGAACAACTCTCGAAAACGTCAACGGGGTGTGGCGAACCATGGAGGAGGTCAGCGACCTCACCCGCAACGAACGTCAGCAGGACATGATCCTGGCGATGCTGGAGAAGGCATCAGAGTTTGACTCTCCACAAGAGATGGCGGGAATGGTGCGCTCCCTCACCAACGCGTTCACGCTAGACGATCAGCTGGGACTCACAGAAGCCGTCAGCCTGGCGTGGGATTTGCGGGGCTTGGATGCTGATGACATTGTCCGTCTCAACATTCCGGTCGAGAACTACGAGACCGATAGCGGCGCCAAGGTGCTGGTGGCCACCAGACCATTCGACGAATTGCTCGCCGAGTACTTCGCCGCCCCCGGTGACGACCTGCCCAAGTAACACCCCTTTGCGCGACTCCGGCAATATGATGCAACCGGTCAACCCTGAGATGATGTGAGCGATCGGCAAGAACCCCCAGAACATGAAGATGGACTCGACCCCTACGAAGGACTGATGGATCTCACCGGCGAGGAACCGGTGCCTCCACTCGAAGATCCAGCCTTGCCCCCGGCCAGTCCACCCCGCAGCCCCCTGCTCACCGGCCTCATCCTCGGATTGCTTCTCGTTGTGCTCAGCATCGCGATCTTCAATCTGACCAGGGATGGCGACACCACCGAGGCCGCAGATCCGACGACGACGAGCGCGGACACAACCGAGGACACGACGACGGACACGACCGAAGACGCGACGACGGATGACGCCGCCGAAGGGACGACGACCACAACGACTGCAGCTCCCGTCGTGTTCGACCCCTATGCGGCTGTCGGCAACCCAATTCCCTTGAGCGACCTCAAGCTCGAGGTGGGCGGTCTTGGGCCGGTCCGGCTCGGGGGTTCCGCTGCCGAAGCAGTCGGACAGCTCATCGCCAGCCTGGGTGAACCAACCAGTGACACCGGGCCTATCCCCGGCACCGAAGAATACGGCGCCAAATGCGACACCGGCCAGGTCCGGATCGTGAAGTTCGGTGCGCTCGCCGCAATCGTCATCATCGACCCGGACGGCACGGAGATCTTCAGCGGCTATCGGCTCGATTTGACGTACGACGGGGCAGCCACGTCCGGAGCAGCCGAACTGGAGACACTCAGCGGTCTCAAGCTCGGCTTCTCGGTCGTAGATCTACGGCGTATCTACGAAGGATTCGACATCAACCTGGTCAACGACCCGGACCTAGGTCGAATCTTCGAGCTGCGCAGCGGCAACACCAGCAACCTTCTTCTCTGGGGGCCGGTCACCGACAGCGGTAACGAAGGCACCGACCAGATCATGGGGATCTACTCGGTGGACGCGTCCTCGGCGTTCTGTTGACGCGCTCGGCTGTTCACAACTAGCGATGGAATCCGCGGGATCGAGCCAACTACAATCCCGGGCGTTCCCTAGACCGGAGCTGAGTCCTTGAATCATCGTTCGACAGTCGTCCTGACGGGAGCACTTGCGGGCGGTCTCCTTGCCGTTGCTCTAGCGGCGCTGCTCATCGGCCGCTTCGCCATTGAATCGATCAGTCTCACCGACGGGGGCGATGCGGAACTCGTGGTGCGTGGTGGCGCGCTCTACCTCGCCGGGGCGATCGCGGCTCTCGTCGGCGGTGCCGGCATTGGGGTCGTTGCCTACGGCGCATCTACTGAAGACGATGACGCCGCCCGTTTCGAGCTTGCTCACATCTTGCCGTTCGGTCTGGCGACTGCGCTCATCGCGGGCTACAGCGTGCTGCGGGCCGGAATCGGGTTTGCCGGCGATGCCGCAGCCGGGACTGTTTCGATCACGATTGCCGCTCTGGCGTTTACTGCCCTCGTGGCCGGGCTGGTCACGGGTGGGGCCACGGCTTGGGTTGTCTCGGTGCTCGCGGCCAAAGAGATCGTCGGTTTCGAAGGGGAAGCGGCACCGGCGAGTACCGCCGCCATGATGCGGGCGGCGGCACAGGCAATCATGGGTCCGATGCTGGCGATCGTAGTAATCGCTGCACTTGCGATCAGCCTTGCACAGCTGCTGCTGGCTGCCGAGGGCGCGGCGGCCATCGCAATCTTCGGAGGCGTCGCTGCGTTGGTCTTGTTCGGTGCGGCCGCTACCGCCTACCTGGGCGGGAACGACACGCCAGCCGACTGAGCTAGCGAGCAATCTCCTCGCTCTGCCCACCACTCTGGCCGATGCGAGGCGTGGGATTGCTATAGCGCTGCTCATCATTCCACCACGAGAACCAGATCCACGCGATGTAGCCCCACAACAGGATCCCGGCACCCAGCTTCATGATCAACCCGGCCAGCACCTGATCATCGAGAGCCGATATGCCCCAAAGACGGGGAAATGTCTCGTACACCGGGTACAGGGGGTTCTCCCCAAACGTGAGGAACGTTGCAGGAATGGTTGGGACCAGCGACTGGAGGAACACGTAACCCATCCGCAGGAAAGGTGGCAGCTGGGGAATATCCGGGATGGGCCCAATGACCGGCCACCACATCAGGATCCCCGTCAAGAACAAAACGGCATGGAGCCCGAAGTGGGCAAGTTCGCTTTCGAGCATCAGGTTGAGTACCGCAGGCGCGTGAATCAGCCCGAGCATTCCATTGAATAGAGCCAGAGCGACCAGCGGTTTGGTGAGGACCTTGAGAACCGGGAGAACGGGCCGGACGGCAAGCCGGATCAGCCACCACGGGGTGCCCACCAGGAGGAGCGGAGGGGCGATCAGCCCAAACACGAGGTGCTCGACCATGTGGAACATGAACAGACTGTTCTCTCCGATGTCGTGCACCGGCCACGACGAAACCAAGTACAGAGAGACGATTCCCGCGTAGAACGCAATTCGCTGCTTCCGAGTGACCACAACCTCGCCACGAGGTGCGTGGAAGGCGGCAAGGCGTCGAAGGCCGTATTCGTACAACAGGACTAGCGCAAGCAGAACACCCAGCACATCGAAGTGGGTGTGGAATGGGGCGACGTCGAGGATCGAGTCGGCCGTCATCGCAGGGCACCCGCACAACGGTCTGGCGCGGACATATGTTCCGTCCGCGACATCAGAGGGCGTGCAGCGACAAGAGCACCACAATGAACAGTGGGAACACTCCGAACACACCAAAGAAGAACAGTGTCCGGTAGAGCTTCTTGTCGTAGCGCAGGTGCATGAAGAAACCAACGACAGTGAAGAACTTCAGCGCCGCGAGGATCCACAGCAACGGAACCTTGATTGGGTCGAGCGCGTCTATCTGCGGCACCGCAACCTCAATCGCAGTGACCACCGCCAGGAAGATGGCAATGAGCCAGTAGAGACGCGGGGTCGGATGAGCTCGATGTGCTGTATCGGTCATGCTCACACCTGCAACAGATAGACGACGGTAAAGATCACGATCCACACGATGTCGACGAAGTGCCAGTAGAGACCCACCAGTTCGACGTTGAGTCCCCGGTCGTCATAGAGCCTTCCGTCGAGCGACAGGTAGAACATCGCCATCAGCATCATCACACCGATGGCCACGTGGGCGCCGTGGAAACCCGTGAGCATGTAGAACGCCGATCCGAACGAGCTGCTCGATAATGTCAGGCCTTCGTGCACGAACTCGGTGAACTCAAAGATCTGCCCGGCGAGGAAGACCGTGCCGAGAAGGGCGGTGGCGGCAAGCCAGATGCGGGTCCCCCGTGCGTCCCGGTTGCCGAAGGCGTTGTGCGCCAGCACCATCGTCAGCGAGCTCATAAGCAGCACAAACGAGCTTGCCGACGTGAACGGGATATTGAAGAGCTCAGAGCCCGGGCCGTCCGCGGTTTCGTTCCGGAACAGCAGGAAGGTTGCAATCATCGAGCCGAAGAACATGCACTCCGAGCCGAGGAACACCCACATGGCCGCCTTGCGAATCGGGCGGACATCGTGATGGCCGTGAGCTTCCACGGGTGCGGCTTGGCTACTCATGCTCGCCTCCCCTCGTGACCGGCTCCAGCGACCACCCGAACACACCCCACATCGTTATGAGCGCCCCGATTCCGACGACGATCCAGCCAACCGGGAGGTAGACGAAGCCGTATCCCATCGTTCCGATGCCGGCTGCCGCCACGATCGGGTAGTAGGACGGCGACGGCATGTGCATGTCCTCTTCATGGGAGTCGTCACCGCCCGTGTCCGTGTCAGCTGCAACGGTGCCGCCGCTCACGTCCGGCATGCGCACAGCACGCCCCTCTTCGTCGGTGGCGTACTTGCGGTGCCAGTAGTCGTCTACATGTTCCACGACCGGTATCTCGTCGAAGTTGTGGACGGGAGGTGGCGAGGATATCGACCACTCGAGAGTTCGGCCGTCCCAGGGGTCGTCACCGGCAAGCTCTCCGTGCTTGCGGCTTCTGATGAGATTCCACGCAAAGATCAGGAAAGACAGCCCGATGATGAATGACCCCACCGTGGCCACCTGGTTCCAGAACTCGAACCCAAGACCCTCGCCGTAGCGATAGGTGCGCCGCGGCATCCCGTTCAGTCCGAGAATGTGCATCGGTGCGAACGTCAAGTTGAACCCGATGAGCATGAGCCAGAAATGCCAAAGGCCTTGACGCTTGTCGAGGAAGCGCCCGGTCCACTTGGGGAACCAGTAGTAGGCACCGGCAACGAACCCGAAGACGCCTCCCCCGAACAGCACGTAGTGGAAGTGGGCTACGACGTAGTAGCTGTCGTGCTGCTGGTAGTCGGAAGGTACAACGGAGTGGGTCACACCGGAAAGACCACCGATCACGAACAGAGATACGAAACCTATGGAGAACAGCATCGGGAGTTCAAACCGGATCTTCCCACCCCACATGGTCCCGATCCAGTTGAAGATCTTCACGCCGGTGGGCACCGCGATCATCATGGTTGCTACACCGAACCCCGCTTCTGCCACCGGCCCCAGCCCTGCCGTGTACATGTGGTGCGCCCAAACCCCGAATCCCATGAAACCGATAGCGATTCCGGAGAAGACCACGAACGGGTACCCGAAGAGGGGCTTGCGGCTGAACACCGGGATGATCTCCGACACGATCCCCATGGCAGGCAGGATGAGGACGTAGACCTCAGGATGGCCGAAGAGCCAGAAGAGGTGTTGCCACAGCAGCGGATCACCACCGCCACCGAAGAACTGGGTCCCGAAGTTGCGGTCGAAGAACATCTGAAAGAGGCCGACACCGAAGATCGGGAGCGAGAAGATGAGGAGGAAGGAAACAACTACGGCCATCCACGTGAACACCGGGATCCGCATCAGCGACATCCCCGGTGCCCTCATCGTGAAGACCGTGGCTATGAAGTTTGCCGACGCCATGATCGAAGCCACGCCAAGCAACTGCGCACCCACCGCGTAGTAGTCCATGCGGACGTACTCCTCGAGTTGGGTCGAAAGCGGGGCGTAACCGAACCAGCCGCCGTCGGGAGCACCGCCGAGAACGAACGACGAGAGCAGTATCACGGTGCTGAAGAGGAAGAGCCAGAAGCTGAAGGCGTTCGCCCGGGGAAAGGCAACATCGCGGGCCCCGATATGGAGCGGAATGAAGTAGTTCATGAACGCCGCTCCGACCGGCATCACCACGATGAGGAGCATGGTCAACCCGTGCATCGTGAACAGCTGGTTGTAGGCGTCGGCGCTGAGCACAGTCCCGTTTGCGTTGGTGAGCTGCAGCCGGATGAGCAGGGCTTGTAGGCCGGCTACAAAGAAGGCCACCAGCGCGGTAATGCCGTACATCATGCCGATCCGCTTGTGATCGACGGTTGTGATCCAGCTCCAAATCCCGGTGGGCCGTGCCGGCACTAGATCCTTGCTGGTGTCGATCACCATCTACTTCCACCCTTCCAGGAGCGTGATCAGGTTGTCGATGTCCTCATCCGACAGATTGAAGTTCGGCATGCCGAGGATCCGACCAGCCTCGATGTCGTTCAACTCGGGACGCATCGGCTTCAGGTCGACAGGGTTTGCCAGCCAGCGTGCGAGATGCTCCCGGTCGTTCTCGAAGGTGCCGGCGCCAAAGGTCATCCTGCTGCCAAAGTGGGTCAGATCCGGGGCCAATGATGAGGTGAATGTCACCCCGTCGACCTCGAGTGTGCGAACCGGACCGACGTCTTCGACACCGTCGGAACCGGCGACGGTTGCGTTGTGACAGGCGATACAGGTGGTGAAGGCTGCGTACCCGTCGGCTGCGGCACCCTCGGTCGGTTCCGCTGCGGGAGCGAGCTGGCCTTCGACCCAGTTATCGAAGTCGGCTTGCGTGCGTACGTGGACCTTGAAGCGCATGTCGGCGTGGGCCAGCCCGCAGTACTCAGCACACTGGCCGGGATGCGGCTGATCGGGCGGAGTCGCATTGTTGGCGTGAAGCGTCAGGTTCGTAACCCGGTTGGGTACGACGTCCCGCTTGCCGGCAAGCACCGGCACCCAGAAGCTGTGGATGACATCGGCGGATGTCATGGTCAAGTTCACGTCGGTGCGCTCGGGGATATACAACTCGTTGGCCGTCACGAGAGTGCGACCGTCGTCACCCACCAGATCGACATACTCGAACTCCCACCACCACTGATGACCGGTGACCTGGACTTGAAGCACATCCGGCCCCTCGGGGATTGTTCGGACATCGAAGATGCCGCGCACAATCGGATACCCGATGCTGGCCAGGATTACTACCGGGATGATCGTCCACGCGATCTCGAGCTTGGTATTGCCGTGCAGCTGCACCGGTTCGCTTTCATCGTCCTTGCGTTCCCGAAAGCGGCCCATTGCATAGAACAGGCCCCCCTGCACGATGATGAAGACCACGGTGGCCATGATGAAGACCAGCTGCCACAGGTCGTTGATCGAGTCGGCAATCGGTCCTTCAGGGTTAAGGGCGGTCTGTGGTCCCGAGCCAGAGCACGCCGCCAGACTCAATCCGAGAACCGCTACGAGGGCAACGACACGAAACCGACCGGCTGGTTCTCTGTTGCGTTGAGTTGGTTTCACTGTGAGGCAATCGCGTGTCGGGTGGCCTGGCGAGCGGCATCGTAATCACCGGGGTTTAGGGACCGCAACATCTTCCTACATGTAATCTCTGCAGGTTTTTCGAGCGGGTTCGATTGCCGTCGCAGGCAGCGCCGGTGCCATACTCGGTGAATCCTCTCGGAGCAGCAGATGCCCGTCTCCCCAATCGAGCTTCTACTCGCCCTCGTCGCTGTCGTGTTCGGGGCTCTCGTGCAAGGGTCGATCGGGCTGGGGCTCGGTATCTTCACCGTGCCGGTGCTTTCCCTGATCAACCCAATCATGGCCCCGGTGCCCTCGCTGCTCCTGGCAGCACCGCTCACTGTGGCGATGGCGTGGAGGGAACGCTCCCACATCGAGCTTTCCGGCGCCGGCTTCCTGCTTGTCGGGAGGCTCCCGGGCGCACTGTTGGGCCTCGGGTTGCTGGCGGTAGCAACGCAGCGAACGCTCGACATCTGGATAGCAGCGTCGGTTCTGGCGGCAGTCGCAATTCTCAGCACGAGGATCAAGGTGCCCCGAAATGGCGCGACCGAGTTCACCACCGGGGTCTTGTCAGGGATCACTGGCATGGTCGCATCAATGGGCGGGCCGCCCGCGGCCCTGCTCTTCAAGGATGAAACGGGACCCAAGATCCGAGCGACCTTGTCGATGGTGTTCTCCGTCGGGCTCATCATCACTGTCCTGGCCCGCCTGCTAGCTGGCAGAATTACCGTTGATGACATCGTCATCGCCGTACTGCTCTTGCCGGGCTTGGCCGCCGGCTATGTAACGAGCTCACGTTTACGTGGACGCGTCGACACGATGGCATTCAAACCGGCGATCCTCGTCATCTCCTCGATCGCCGCCACTGGGCTGCTCCTACGGGCAATCACGGGTTAGCTGGCCTAGGAGAATCGCGCTAGCGCACCCAGCGCGTCCAGATCGTCTGGGTCGGTCGCTGACGGTTCGATGGTGTCGAGCAACTCGCCAACCGCATTCAATAGACCACCGAGCAGTCGGAACAGCACCACCACGAGAATGAGCATGACGATGACCGTGAGGCCGGCACGTATCCAGTAGAGGTACCGGCTGTGGGGGTCGTAGAGCACCCGGAGGGGTTCTAGATACCTGAGCAGACCAGGGTCGGCGTCCGGGGCCGCTTCCACAACCGGAAGGGGTTGCGGCTCCTCGAGTAAGGCGGCAGCCCGTTGCGCCCGTGCCGCGGCTGCTGTGTCGGTGATCACGGGCATCGGCACAGCCTCGGTCGGTGCGTCGATCAGCTCCTGGATTTGCTCGTCTGAACCCCCGGCCTCCTCTGCATCGTCTGGATCAGGGGGTGTGAATGGATCTTCGACCGGGAACCCGGCGAGATCTTCCTCCCCGCTCTCTTCCAACTCGGCGATCGCCTCGGCGGTGTCTTCCGGAGTCTCGTCGGGGAACACAACCGGGATCTCGGGATCGCTTGGCACCTCATCGTCTTCATCGTCGTCGGACACGCTCGCAGCATCGTCCTCCGTCGAATCGGCATCGGAAGATTCGGCTGCGGGGGCTTCAGTTGCTGCCTCTTCTTCCTCAGCCGCGGCATCTTGGGCCGCCTCGACCCGTTGCCGGATGTCGTCGATATCGAGTTCGAGTGTCTCAGAGAGCCGTTCCAGAATGCCGTGCTCGGGCAGTTCGGCGTCCCGCTCCCAGGCGCGCACCTCGGCCGCCGTTTTTCCGACTTTGGACGCCAGCTGGCCCAGCGAGTATCCAGATTCGAGACGACGGCGCCGCACCAGGCTGCCGAGGGTGTTTGGGTCACTCATCAGTGGTCCGCAGCTTATCCCATGCCCGTGGCAAGACCGGGAATGTGATCCATCGAGGAACCGCCCGTTGGTAGATTGGCTCCCGTAGTCGTGAGGGGCCGAATGCCTGGTGAGTTCTACTTCATGTCGATGGGTGGACTTGGGATGTCGCTGGCCGGGTTCGGTGGGATAGTTGCCGCGCTGACGCCGAAGAAGGCGGCTGCTTCCCCGGTGACAAAGTGGCGCATCACTCACATTGTGATCTGGGGGCTGCAATTGACGATCACGGGATTCGGGGTCATTGCGGTGTATTCCATTGTCGAGGACGCAGCCGCAACGGCCCGGATCGTTTCGGGCTGGACGGTGGCGATCCACATCCTCCGGCTTCGGGGACCGATGAAGGGTGGATCGGCATACAGGACCGACTTGGAGCGGATGCAGTCGTTGTGGGGCGGCATAGCCATCACCGTGTTCCTTTCGGTGAACGTCGTCTTGGGAGGCGTCGGATACCTCCACGTGATCATGCTGGTGATGTTCGCCGGTCCGGCGGGCATATTCGCTACCGGAATCAAGGAAATCTTCGACGACGCCTACCGGGA
Organism: Acidimicrobiia bacterium; assembly: GCA_030066875.1. Taxonomy (GTDB): domain Bacteria; phylum Actinomycetota; class Acidimicrobiia; order Spongiisociales; family UBA5794; genus JAAETI01. The sequence continues at coordinate 16,912 of JASJAS010000076.1, forward strand.
AACGAAAGAGAATCGGCCATAGCGACACGCTCTCCGTCTGCGGCATCCAGCAAGGGCTCTCCACAGGACATCATTCTGATATGCCGATCAGTTCCAGCGTCGCTTCGATTGCCCAAGCTCCAGGCAAGCACGATGCTCCCGGCCTGATACGTCGCTAGCGAGAATGTGAGGCCGACTTCGGGTCTGCGATACTGCGGTCTGAGGAATGATCGCGAAGCGAGGTTCCATGCGTCGCGTTGCCCTTCTCGTAGTCGTTGCAGCCCTTGTGGCCGCGGCGTGCAGCGGAGAAAAAGAAACCGAGACCTTTGGGACAACTCCGGAAGACGGTTTGGTCGACGCAATGTCGACCGACCTATCGACAAACTCGGCCTTCGACGACGAAGTTGCCGACTGCATCGGACGGGGGCTGGTCGACGAGTTTGGGGCAGACGGGCTGGCCGAACTCGGCGTGACTCCAGAAGACCCGGATCTTCAGGGGGGCATGGTATTTGGGGATCCCGGCGCCGCCCGCCCGGCTGTGGACGTATTGATGGGCTGCATCGACATACCCGATGCGATTGTCACAAACCTGCTTCCAGACATGAATCTGCTCGAGGACTCGGTGCAGTGCTTGGCGGATCAGCTCCAATCCGACGTCTTTCGAGATCTCTTTGCTGAACTCATCGAGGGGGGAGTTCAGCCCCTGGACATCCTTACGCACCCCGATGCCCAGCTGTCGATCGGAACACTCTTTCTGACCTGTCTAAGCGTCGAGGAGATGCTGAGAATCACGGATCTTCTCAACCTGTGATTTAGTCGAAGCCTTCGGCTCACGGCACGCAAGGCACTACTCCTCAAGGCTCAGTCGTCGGCGAGCACGAGTTGATAGTCGACGGCCCTGAGCACTCGCGGGTCCGGTGCGTCGCCCTGGTAGCCGGTTGCCTCCAAATCGACTGTCCAGTTGAAAACCATCTCGGTCGCCGTGTACTCGCCTTCCATGTGCCATTCCGGCCATCCGACGATTTCTACGACAACAGTTCCGGCGTCACTCGGCCCAGGACCAGGGGGTGCATGCCGACCGGTGATATCGATCGGGTCATACTCGAAGACCTGGTCGCCACACTGGACCGACGTGCTACCCACAAACGTCGGCTCGGTGCGCCCGTAACTGCCGTCAAGGGTTCCGTCCGCTCTTAGGGTCAGCTCGACCGTGTCCCCTTCGACGAAGCAACTACCTTCGGCCCAAGACAGCGACCATGTGCTCGAACCACCACCAACGTACATTCGAGGAAACGGCAGCGTCGGAGAAGAGGTCGGGGTGGTAGTCGTCGCTGGGGTCGTCGTTGGCGCCGCCGTTGACGACGGAGCTGCTTTCTCCGGCTCCTCCTGCTGAGTGGTGGCCGTTGGATTGGCCTGCGGAACGGTGGTGCTTTCGAGGACATCCTGATCGAGGTCGCATGCGGCGAGGAAGACAACAACGGCTACTACGACTGCAGCTCGACTTCGCGCGTGCACAAAGATCCCCTGGAGAAGACCAAAAATCGCTACGCCCAAGGCGTTCTCAGCATACGTCCGAACAGCACCCGCTTCAACGGCGCTGGACGCCGAGGCACGAGGCCCACAGCTCGATTCCTCCTCGCCTATCGGCGAGGGCCCGGCCATGGTTGGCCGGGCCCTTGTCGATCTCGCGGAGGCGGACGGGAATCGAACCTTCTCCGACCGAAGTCCTCCACGGCAGATCGGCGCTTCGTGCACCTCAACGCGAGCCGTTGCGCAAGCAAGAGCAGCTTCCCGGCCCTAAAGCAAGACCCGAGCCCAGACTTGGGCTCGGGTCGTAGCGGAGGCGGACGGGAATCGAACCCGCCAGGCAGCTTTCGCCGCCTCAACGGTTTTGAAGACCGCGGGACCCACCAGGCATCCTGACGCCTCCG
>JASJAS010000077.1 GCA_030066875.1 Acidimicrobiia bacterium
CGCCAGACGAAGAGTCAACAACCAAACGGATTGACCGAAGGTCAAGCCACGGTGACATGGGCAAGGGACCCATGTCACACAACGATGAGTCGCCAGCCTCATCTTCACATTTCTGTCACTCCCGCCGTGTAGGGTCGGAAGGACGCCCCTGAGGCGGGGGCACGAAACGGAAGGACAGACGATGGCCTATCCACACGGCCTCTTCTCATGGGCTGACATCGCGTCACCGGATCCCGAGGCTGCCAAGGCGTTCTACACCGGACTGTTCGGCTGGGAGACGGCCGACCAGCACTTCCCGGACGGGTCGCTGATGTATGTCACGTTCAGCAAGGGAGGCAAGGCAGTGGCCGGGTTGGGCCCACAACCGCCTGAGCTGACCGAGCAGGGTGTCCCCCCGATGTGGAACTCATACGTCACGGTCAACAACGTCGACGACACCATCGAGAAGTGGACCGCCGCCGGCGGCTCGGTGATGATGCCGGCAATGGACGTGATGACCAGCGGGCGTATGGCATTCGTGGTCGACCCGGAAGGTGCCTCGGTGGGGCTGTGGCAGGCCGGCGACAGCGTCGGAGGTGAGGCTTTTCACGTTACCGGTGGTATGTCATGGAACGAACTGAATACTCGCGATGTCGACGCGGCTCGTGACTTCTATGGCAAGGCGCTCGGCTGGGAGTTCGAGGCCTTCGAAGGCAGCGACCCTGTCTATTGGCTCGTTCTCGTTCCCGGCAAGGAGCAGGGTGATCCGCTGAGCAACGACCCGTACAACGGCGGGATGTTGACCATCGGTGACACCTTCCCGCCTGAGATGCCCGCGCATTGGGCCGTGTACTTCACAGTGCCCGATGTGGATGCCTCCGTCGCCCAGGTCGGCGAACTCGGAGGCAACGTCCTAGTCGAACCGTTCGACACAGGAGCCGGCCGTATCGCGGTAGCCCAGGATCCACAGGGCGGGACGTTCTTGGTGATCCAGCCGCCTGCGCAGAGCTGAACCGATCACAGTTGCCGGGACGGCTTCTCGCCGTCCCGGTAGCGCGCGCTCAGCGACGCCACCAGCGGTGGGTCAGCAGGATCACGATCGGATATATTTCGAGCCGGCCGACCACCATGAGGAATGACAGCAGAATCTTGCTGTCAATACCGAGTCCGGCGTAGTTCTGGGTGGGGCCCAAGTCCCCCAGTGCAGGCCCGATGTTGCCGATCGCCGACGCTGCCGCCGACCCTACGGTGGTTAGATCAAATCCAGGTTCGAAGAACCCGAGCAGCACGGCACCGACGACGAAAAACCCGACGTAGAGGACAAAGAACGCGACAACGCCGTGTACCAACCGCGGTTCGACCGCTTTGCCTTCGAAGCGCTGCACCGATACCAACCTGGGGTAGATGATGCGCTTGATGCTCGAACCGATCGTTTTGAAGAGTATGCCGAGCCGGTACGTCTTCATGGCACCCGCCGTCGAGCCTGCCATTCCGCCGAAAAACATGAAGACCACCAAGGCGATCAACAACCCTGGGCCCCACGCAGCCCAGTTCACCGTGGCATAGCCCGTGCCGGTGACCATGGTCACTCCTGTGAAGGCCGCATCGCGAATGCGTGACTCGACACCAGACCCGAACGACCAGCTGCCCAAGGCGACAATGAGTATCGCGGTGGCCAGGATCGAGATATACGCGATGAACTCGCGGCTCTCCAAATACATCCTAGGTCTGGTCAGCGCCCGAAAATGGAGTGCAAACGAGGCCCCGGCTATGACCATGAAGGCGATCACAACCCATTGGGTGTACGCGCTGAAACCGCCGATGGACGTCGCCTCTGTGCCGAAGCCTCCGGTAGGCATGGTCGTGAGCGAATGTGCAATCGCCTGGAAGAGGCTCATGTCACCAATGGTGAGCAAAACCATCTCGATGAGCGTCAAGCCGACATATAGCCACCAGAGCCGTTCTGCGGTGTCGCGAAATCGCGGTGTCATTCGGTCCGGTTCCGGCCCGGGTGCCTCGGCACGAGCGAGTTCGACCCCACCGGCGCCGAGCATTGGCAGGACCGCCACCGACAGCACGATGATGCCCATGCCGCCGACCCATTGGGTGGTGGCCCGCCACAGCAGCATGGCGTGGGAGAGACTGCCTGGATCAGCCAGCACGGTCGCCCCGGTCGTGGTGAAGCCCGCTGAAGTCTCGAACAACGCATCGATCGGACGCTCGAAGGTGCCTGCGATCAGGTAGGGAAGCGTTCCGAACAGGATCAGCAGGATCCACGATAGCGCTACCGCCGCAAACCCTTCACGCGAGGTGAAACCGACCTGGGTTCGCGCAAGACTCCTTCCCAGCAGACCGATCGCCCCGGCAATCGCCGCGCCGGCAACGAGCGCCAGAGTGTCGCTCCATTCGCCGTAGATCACGCCGGCGATGATTGCGGGAACCATTGCAGCTCCGCCGGCGGCTACCACCGCGGTCACTACGACAACCAGCCGTGTCCGGGTTGGCGAGGCCTGCTTGATCACGCCAGCAACAGTTTCTCGACGGCGTCGATGGCTTCGCTCTTGGCGAAAACGACAACGTGATCGCCGACCTGCAAGACCGTGTCCCCCTTGGGAACGATCACCCCCTTGCCCCGAGCAATGCCACCCAGAACCGCATCCCGGGGCATGCCCAGATCGATCAGCTTCACTCCAACCGCCGGCGACCCGACCGCCAACTCGATCTCGAGGGCTTCGGCGTCGGTGTCCTTGACAGTCGCCACCGAGAGAATCCGATCACGGCGCACGTACTGCAGGATCATGTTCGCTACCGCGACCCGGGACGACAGCGTTGCATCGATCCCAACGTTGCGAAGCAGTCCTGCAACCGAGCGATGACCGAAGCGTGCGATCGTCTTCGGGGCGCCAACCGCACTGGCCACCAGGCAACCCATGAGGTTGAGTTCGTCATGTCCCGACAGCCCGACAACCACGTCACCCTCGCCCAGCCGCAGCGTCGCCAGGAAATCAGCGTCGGTCGGGTCGGCCAGCAATACCGAGGCCCGGCTGCGGCGCGCGATGAAGGCGGCGCGCTCGCGCTCTTCTTCGACGATGACGACTTCGTAGCCGGAGTCGAGCAGGATCTCGGCCGTCATTGCGGCGATCCTGGTTCCGCCGAGAATGACAACCCGGCGTACCGGTTCGGTGTCGATGCCGAACATGCCGATCACATCGCGGACCCGATCTGTCTCGGCCATGACCACCACGTGGTCGCCTGCTTCGATCCTGGTGTCGCCCCGGCCGATCGTCGTGACATCCCCGCGGACAACCGCGGCAACTATGAAGCTCCACCCTTCTGCGAGGGGTCGTAACTCCATCACGCTCTTGCCGGCCGCAACGCCGTCCTCGGTCACGACCCCGGCAACCAGGCTGAGCTGCTCATCGGCAAAGACGGCATACTCAGTGACACCGGCATACTCGGCGAGACGAGCAGCTTGTTCGGCGGACGATTCACGAGCATCAACGACGACATCGACGCCGAGACCAGGAGACACCTCGCGCAGATCCGGATCCTCCACACGGGCCACCGTGCGAGGTACACCAAGCGCCTTTGCGCTTCGACAGGCCAGCACATTGGCGCCGTCGCTGTCGGTGACCGCCAGGAACAACCCGGCTTCGTCGGCCCGGGCGCGACGCAGCACCGCCGGGCTGGCTCCATTGCCGTGAATCACCAGGACGTCGAGCCGGTCCTGGATGCGCGTTGCCTTCTCCTCTTCAGCCTCGATGATGACGACTTCCTGCCCTTCAGCAACAAGTCTTTCCGCGAGGTACGAGCCATCGTGACCGGCACCGACGATCACAACGCGCACTGTGCCACTCCTCCGCTCGAATCAGGCCGCAGAGTAGCCACTGGATCGGTCTTGCTGTGAAAGACTCACCGAAAATCTCGCGACCTGATCCCCTCAACCGGCCAATTCTCAAAACGGTGGGCGACGAAGTTGGTGACGCCATCCTCATATTCGAGGACACCATCCAAAACCACACCGATTGCCTTGCGTGCCACCTCGTAGTTGGCCTCCCAGACCTGCGGCAACACAACGACGTTCAACAGACCGGTCTCGTCTTCAAGGTTGAGAAAACGCACTCCTCGTGCAGTACCGGGCCGCTGGCGATGGGTGATGAGTCCTCCAACTCGCATACGTCTGCCATGGGTCTTCAACTCCAGCGCCTCAGCAATCGGTGTGCACCCGGCCTCGCGGAGACGGTCACGAAGAAAGCCGACTGGATGTGTGGGCGATATCGAGGTCGACCACAGCTCAGCCTGCATCACTTCGGGCGGAGACATCTCCTCTAGTTCCGGGACGGCCGAGCCTTCGGCAAGCGCCAGCCTTCCCGGACCAAGCTGACCCAGCGACCCAGCTGCCCAGATACCTTCTCTCCTGCCCAGTCCCAGCGGCTGCAGGGCACCTGATGCGGACAAAGCTTCAAGCGCCCCCACCTCGAGCCCGGTGCGCTGCGCCAGATCCTCGGCAGAATCGAACGGTCCGCCGATCTGGCGAGCTGCCTCGATACGGGTGATCTCCTTGTCACCAAGATTCCTCACGTAGCGCAACCCGATTCGTAGCGCCACCGGGATCCGAATGGGGTCATCGACCGGGCCTTGCCCTCGTCGCCATTGGTAGCCCAGGTAGCTGCTCAGATCGTCCTTACGCGCAGGGTGGGGAACAACAGTGCAGTCGTACCAGGATTGGTTGATGTCGGGAGGGAGAACAACCACCCCGTGATGTTGAGCGTCCTGAACCAGCGAGTTGGGGCTGTAGAAACCCATTGGTTGGGCGTTGAGCAACCCTGCAAAGAACTCGGTCGGCCAGTGATACTTCAACCAGGAAGTCGCATAGACGATGTAAGCGAACGAAACGGAATGGCTCTCCGGGAAACCAAATGAAGCAAACCCCTGCAGCTTCTCCCAGATCTCGTCGGCGGCCGCAGCAACAATCCCGTTGCCGGCCATACCGCGATAGACCTCTTCACGCAGCTTCTCCATCTCTTCGCTCGACCGCTTGTGGGTCATCGCTTGCCGGAGCCGGTCGGACTGGCCGGCACTGAATCCGGCACAGACCCGGGCCAGTTCCATCAGCTGTTCCTGAAACACAGGAACACCGAGTGTCTTGCGCAATATCGGCTCCGCCGACTCATGGGGGTATCGAATCTCCTCGATGCCGTTGCGACGGCGTAGAAAAGGATGGACGGAATGACCCTGGATTGGGCCGGGACGGATGAGAGCAACCTCGATGGCGAGGTCATAGAAGGTGCGCGGCTTCATCTTGGGGAGAGTGGCCATTTGCGCCCGTGATTCGACCTGGAACACCCCAACAGTGTCGGCTCTGGTCAACATGTCATAGATGACGGGTTCCTGGGGAATGGTGGCGAGGTCGACCTCGACCCCGTGAACCTCGCGGATCATGTCGACCGACAGATGCATGCCGTTGAGCGCGCCCAACGCCAGCAGATCGAACTTGACAACCCCCATCGCGGCGCAGTCGTCCTTGTCCCATTGCAGCACCGATCGATCCTCCATCCGCCCCCACTCCATCGGCACCACATGCCACAACGGCCGCTGTGAAACAACTATCCCTCCGGAGTGGATGCCCAGATGACGGGGAAAGCCGTCGAGCCGGTCGCAGACGTCGTAGATGAGATCGGCGGTCAAACCAGCCGGCAGTTCGACCTCGCTGCGGATTGCCTTGGGGTTCCTGGTATCGAGGTACTTGGTGAGTCCGTTGACTTGCGCCTGGGTCAGCCCAAAGGCCTTGCCCACATCCTGCAGCACTGACCGCGCCCGGTAGGTGATGACGTTCGCCACCATGGCGGCCCGCTCTCTCCCATATCGTCGGTAGCAGTATTGGATGACCTCCTCGCGACGCTCCGCCTCGAAGTCGATGTCGATGTCCGGCGGCCGACCCCGCTCGGCAGAGAGGAAACGCTCGAATGGGAGGTTCAGTCTGATGGGATCGACCCGGGTCAGTTCCAGACAGCGGCAGATCGCGGAGTCCGCACCCGAACCGCGGATCTGACAGTAGATATCTTGCGATCTGGCGAACTGAACAATGTCCCAGGCAACGAGGAAGAAACCGGCGAAACCGAGGTCTGCAATCACCTCGAGTTCGTGTTCGAGTCGGGCCCGGGCCCGGGGGTCGACCCGACCATCCTCCCCCGGGTATACCGTGCGTGCACCTTCGAATGTCAGATGGGTCAGGTATTCGATCTCGGTTGTGAAGGCACCCGGCATTGGGAAATCCGGAAGATCGGGCGCGACCAGGTCGAGATCGAATGCAAGGTCGGCACCGAGTTCAGCGGCGCGCTCAACTGCACCCGGATAGCGGCCCAGTCTGCGCAACATCTCCTCGGGGCTACGCAGATAGCGTTCGTCGCTCGCCGGTCGGAACCCGTCCGCCGTGTCGAGATCTCGCCTGCCTCCGATCGCCGCCAAGACCTCGGCCAGATCGGCATCATGTCTTCTTGCGTAGTGAACGTTGTTGGTTGCCAGCAGCGGGATCCTGGTGATGCGGGCGACCTCAGCGATGAGGCCATTCCGCAAATCGTCCTCCGGCATGCCGTGGTCCCACACCTCGAGAAAGAAGCGGCCCGGAAAGAGATCGGACAGATGCTCGGCGGCGCCTATTGCCGCATCGATATCACCCCGGAGTGCCGCCCTGTTGACGGCTCCCTGGCGACAACCCGACAGCGCAACGAGGTTTCCATGACGAGACGCCTCGGCGAGATCGCGGTAGTCATATACCGGTTCGTCCTTGCGACCCCGAAACTGCCCCTTGGTGACAAACCGGGCAATGGCGGCATAGCCGACGGGATCAGGGGCCAGCAGGACGAGGTGATCGGTGTCTGCTTTGCTGGTCGGCTTCGTTCCGTGCATACGTCGAATGCGCCCGCGGTTGTGTACTCCCTTCCCGTCCTGAGGCGATCCTCCCCTTGTGGGAGAATCGAGCGGCTCGGCCGCCCGAGCGGGGGTATAGCCATCACCTCCACTGATCTCACTATCGCTAGATTCTCTCCCCCTGGAGGGAATCGGCATCCCAACCTCTGTCCCATATACCACCGGTAGCCCGATGCGTCGGGCAGCTTGGTGGACCTTGGCTGCACCGCGAAAACCATCGTGGTCTGTCACACCGAGGGCGCTATATCCGAGGCTTGCGGCAACCGCAACCATTTCCTCTGGGTGGGACGCACCGTCGAGAAAGCTCATGTTTGTGTGACTGTGGAGTTCTGCATACCGGGCCATGAGCAACCCATTGTATCGAACATACGTTCGATACAATACAGACTTGGATGATTCCCACTCAACGGCCCAAACGCGTAGGCTGGGGTCATGACAGAGTTCACCGTTCACATGGCCAATCGTCCCGGACAGCTGGCCGCTCTAGCCGACCGTCTCGCCAAAGCGGGGATCCACATCGAAGCTCTGGCCGCCTTCTCGCAAGGAGACGACAGCATGGTTCGCCTGATGGCCAACGATGTGGACACGACGCGCCGCGTCCTGACCGAGGCCGGGGTTCGTTTCGAAGAACAGCGCGTGGTCGAAACCGTCATCAAGGACTCCCCCGACGCACTCGCTTCGATGACGCGTCGACTTGCCGACTCCGGTGTCAACATCGAGGCCATGTATCTGCTCCATGCCAACGGGGACAGCCTCCACTTCGCACTCGCCGTCGACGACCACGACTCTGCGGTTCAGGTCACCGGCTGAGCCCAGCGACACCTTCTGGCCCAACACCAGAGTTGTAATCCTCGTATAGTCTCTATAAACTTATAGTCGCTATAAGTTTGGAGTAACTCTATGACGGGACTCAGAGAGCGCAAGAAGCAGGAGCTGAGACATCGCATTATCCAAGCCGCTGCGCGCCTCTTTGCCGCCAATGGTCTCGATGCCACGACGATGGATGACGTAGCCGTGGCTGCAGACGTCTCCGTGGCGACGGTCTACAACTACTTCGGATCAAAGAGCGCGCTGCTTCTTGCCGGTGTTGGCGAAGAAACCGACGAAATGATCCGGCTTGGCGAAGAGGTGCTCGCCCGCCAGGACTCCAACCCGGTCAGAGCCGTACAACGCTTGCTCGGCGTCTACAGCGATCAGTTCACCGCATGGGATCCCGGATTCCTCCGCGAGCTCCTTGGCGCGCTCTTTCAGCGTACGGGCGGCGAGGATCTCACCACGGAACTCGTGGCAATGGACCAACGACTCATCGACCAGATGGTGATGCTGCTAACGGATCTTCACGCCGACGAGAAACTGCCACCAGACGTTGAGGTCTACGACGCAACGATGCTGTTGTTCTCCATATTCGTCGTCCAGCTCTTCATGTTCCTCAGCATCGACGGATTCACCGCAGAAGATGTACGCAAGCAGGTCGACCGCCAGGTAGAGCTGGCGTTCTCCGGCCTGAGCAACAACCAGAAAGCGAAAGCACGATGACTATCGAAATGGCCGGAGTCTGGAAGACCTTCGGTGAAGGACACACGGCGGTTCATGCCTTGAGGAACGTGGATCTCAAAGGCCCTCAGGGTGAGTTGGCGGTGATCCTCGGGCCATCTGGCTCCGGAAAGACGACGCTGCTCAACCTCGTCGGTGCCATCGACAACGCTACTGAGGGACGGATTGAAGTGGGTGGAATCGACCTGTCCACCCTCGATGTTGACGGCCAGGTCAAGTATCGCCGAGAGAACGTCGGTTTCGTGTTCCAGTTCTTCAACTTGATCCCGACCCTGACCGCCCTGGAGAATGTCGAATTGGTCGCCGATCTCACCGCCGACAACGGTGCGGCCCGGGCCGAAGCCGTGCTTGCCAAAGTGGGACTCGCCGATCGCATGCACCACTTCCCCGCTCAGCTCTCCGGTGGCGAGCAGCAACGCGTCGCTATTGCCCGAGCGCTGGTCAAGCAGCCGCCGATCCTGCTGTGTGACGAGCCGACCGGGGAGCTCGACTTCGAGACGGGACGCATGATTCTGAAGCTGCTCCAGGACATCAGCCGCGAGCAGGATCAGACCGTACTGCTGGTGACCCACAACGCGGCGATCGGTGCGATGGGTGACCGGGTGCTCAAGCTTCGGTCCGGCGAGATTGTCGACGATTCTCGCAACACATCCCCCATTGATGCCGGGGCATTGACATGGTGAAGCCGCTGCAACGCAAGCTGCGGCGAGACATAGGCAGGCACAAGCCACAGTTCATCGCGATAACTATCACGATCTTCCTCGGCGTCGCCATATTCGGTGCCGCTTGGGACTCGTACAGCAACCTCGTAGCGTCCTACGACCAGACGGCCGTCGACTACCGGTTCGCCAACCTCACAATCGTCGGCGGGGACACGGAAGCAATTGCCGACGCGGCGCGGGCCGAGCCCGATGTTGAGTCGGTTGAGACGCGAACGACCGTCGACGTCGCGTTCCGGATCGAGGATACGAAACTGCTGGGCAGGGCCGTTGGCATTCCCCCCGGCGATCAGCCGGCAGTCAATCGCCTCGACGTATCGGCCGGGTTCTACCCCGCGAACGGAGACACCGCGGTCGTCCTGGTCGAAGACCATATGGCGAATCACTTCGACTTGGTGCCCGGCGACAGCTTCGACATCTTGATAGCGGAAGCGTGGCAAGAGGTCAGCGTCGGCGGTGTAGCGCTCTCCCCGGAGTACATATGGCCGGCGCGCGATCGCCAGGACATCATCACCACACCCGACAATTTCGGTGTGGCATTCGTATCCGAGTCCCTTGCCGAGCAGATCACCGGTACCGCTCCCAATGAGGTGGTCTTGTACTACACGGACGGGGAGGCAAACGAAGAACTAACCACGCGCCTGAGCAGCGCGGCGCGCGATCTAGGGGCCACCAACGTCTACACCCGCGAGGAGCAACCGTCCAACAACGCTCTCACCGAGGACGTGAAGGGCCTCGAGGAGATGGCCGTGTTCTTCCCGATGATGTTCCTGGCGGCGGCCGGTCTGGCTGCATACGTGATGATCAGCCGCCTGGTGCATGCGCAGCGCCCGCACATCGGGACGTTCCTCGCCAACGGGTTCACCCGACGCCAAGTGCTTCGCCACTACCTCGGATATGGGATGTTGCCGGGCCTGGTCGGGTCGATACCGGGGGCGCTCGTCGGTGTCCTGCTGGCAAGAACGATTACGCGCCTCTACACGAGCATCTTGTCGATTCCGCTAACAGTTGTGGACTTCTATCCGGCGACCCTCATCGGCGCTATCGCTTTCGGTGTCATCGCCAGTCTGCTGGCGGCGCTCGCCCCGGCGCTGGTTGCTTCTCGCATCCTGCCCGCGGAGGCGATGCGCGGTGAGACCCCGTCGGGTGGCGGACGCCGCAGCCTGGTCGAGCGGTTGATCCCGCCGCTGCGTCGGATCCCGACTGCGTGGCGTATGACGCTGCGCGGGGTAGGTCGCAACCCTCGCCGGACCATCTACACCATCATCGGCGTCGTCCTCTCGCTCATGTTGGTGCTGGTCTCGTGGGGCATGATCGACACTGTGCGCAACCTGATGGACCGCCAATTCATCGAGATTCAGCGAGAGGACGCGACGGTCTTCTTTGCTGGTCCAACAGCAACAGAAGATGTGGCGGCACTCGTCGACATCGACGGTGTGGCCGCGGCTGAACCTGCCTTGACGCTTCCGGTGGCGCTGAGCGCCAACGGGGAGCATTACGAAACCGCACTGATGGTTCTGCCGGATGACACAACCCTGCACCGCTTTGCCGATGTCGGCGGTGGATGGATTGACCTCCCTGCCCGCGGCGTTGTGCTGGGTCAGGCTACCCGCGGCTTGTTTGGCATCGAGGTTGGAGATGCAGTTGCGATGACCCTCTCTGAGGGCATGACGGTGAGTGCCGAGGTTGCGGCGTTTGTCGATGAGCCGCTGGGCACGATGGCCTACGTGGGACGCAGCTACGCCGAAACTCTCGCGGGCACGGCGCTCCCGGCAACATCGGCACTCGTTGCATATGAGGAAGGCGTGGATGCGAAGGCGCTACGGAACACGGTGACTGCGCTTCCGCAGGTAGCGGCTTTCGAAGATGCCAACGTGCTCTACGACCTGATGCAGCGTTTCATGGTTCTGTTCTATGCCTTCGTCGGGGTGATGCTCGTGTTTGGCGGAGCAATGGCGTTTGCGCTCATCTTCAACTCCATGAGCGTCAACATCGCCGAACGGACCCGCGAGGTGGCCACCCTGCTGGCAGTGGGAACCGAGCGGCGCAGCATTTCCCGCTACATCACGGCGGAGAACATGCTGGTCGCGGCAATGGGCATCCCGCTCGGGCTGATCGCCGGCTATTTCGCCGCCAGTGCGGCGATGAGCAGCTTCAACAGTGACCTGTTCACCTTCCGCCTGCATATCCAGCCCACGACATACCTGCTGGCCTCGCTGGCGATCCTGGCGGTCGCACTGATCTCCCAGGTTCCCGGGCTACGCGCCATCCGCCGCATCAGCATCCCCAAGATCGTGAAGGAACGCTCCGCCTAGACCCCCTTCGATAGTTCACACAGCATCGACGGCGCTGACAGCCCAGGCGAGACCGTCGTCGGGATCCTCGACCGCCAGGTGAAAGGCCCAGCCGCCGATCTGGTCACCTGGATCCCACAGCACCCAGCGTAAGGCCGGGCCCTCCTCCCCCAGCACAGCCGGCTCATCCACGTTGTCGAGCCCGAGCAGCGCAGCGACCGCCCACCACGCCAACATGCGACCGACCGGACTCCCGCGACGGCGTCCGTACGCACCGCCTGAAGCCCCAGTCCACGCCATGAGTGCCACCGCGCTTTGGAAGTCGATCTCTGTGGCTCGCACCCGGTGGGGCCCCAGCGTCCGGATTGCTGCGTACGCCGAGCCCTCCACCGCGACCCCGTCGGACCGGCCGTTGGACTGCTCGGTCCACGGTTGGGTCAATCCAAGCAAAGCCTCGAGGGCGTCGTCCTCGTGGCGCCGCGGTTGGGGTTCAGCCAGTTCGATCCAGTCGAGCGCTGGAAGCTCCCGCTCCGGAAAGTCGGCGCGGTCGGATCGGTAGGCAGCGACGCCATACACCGGCTCCCATTCCTGCAACTCGATAGGTAACTCGAGCACGTACGGATCCACCACCGATGCGCTGATTGTCTCCCCTCGCAAGACCCGCTCGTGAGCCACCAAAGTGCGCAACCGCTCATCGGCAATATGAGTACTGAGTTCCTCCCATGTATGCGTCGAGGCCGCAACCTCCCACAGCGGTCCCAACGCAAACCGTCCCGCTCCTTCTCTGACGACGCGGCCGGCAAACTCAGCGGGAGCGTCCAGAGCCAAACGGTACTCGGCGAACTGTGCAACACCCCAGAGTTGCTTGCCTCGGGTCACCGCCTCGAGACAGCGGTCGCGTAACTCAACGAGGTCGTCCCATTGGCGAGCAGCGCAAATCCCGTCAATCCGTCGGATCAGACCGTCTAGGTCGCTCGCTTCGATCAACTCACCGAGATCCGACATCCCATCCTTCATCCGTTGGCCGGAACGAGCGTAACAAGATCTATCCTCAGAGATTCGGCGAGACCGGAGACCGGGCGTGGCACTGCAGTGTGGCATCGTGGGGCTACCCAACGTTGGTAAATCGACGCTCTTCAACGCCCTGACCCGCGCCGAGGTAGCCGCCGAGAACTATCCGTTCTGCACTATCGATCCCAACATCGGCGTGGTGCCGGTCCCCGACCCCCGGCTCCAGAAGATCGCCGAGATCACCAAGCCGGGAGAAGTCGTCCCTACCGTGATGGAATTCGTCGACATTGCCGGCCTCGTTGCCGGTGCGTCACACGGCGAAGGGCTCGGCAACCAATTTCTCGGCCACATCAGAGATACAGACGCGATCGTGCACATAGTTCGCTGCTTCGACGACCCGGATGTTGCCCATGTGACCGGGACCATTGACCCGATCTCCGACATCGACACAATCAACCTCGAACTCGCACTGGCAGACGTGGCGACAATCGAGCGCGCAATCGAAAGGACACAAAGAAAGGGCAAGGCCGGAGAGAAGACTGCCGCGAAGTTGCTGACCACACTCGTCAAGGTGCGCGATCATCTCGACACCGGGCTGCCGGCCCGCTCACTCAGTCTGTCCACCGCAGAACTGAAGGCCATCCGCGAATACCAGCTCCTCACGTTGAAGCCCGTCATGTATGTGGCCAACATCGAAGAGGCAGCAGACCACACCAACGAGTATGTACAACTCGTGCAGAAGCGCGCCCAAGCCGAGGGCGCAGACGTAGTGGTGATCTGTGCCGCAATGGAAGCCGAGATCGCCCAGCTCGACGATGCCGATAGAGCCGAGTTCCTCGCCGACATCGGCGAGACTGAGGCAGGTCTCGACCGCGTCATCCATGCCGCGTATCACCTCCTAGATCTCGGCACGTTCTTCACTCACAACGAGAAGCAAGCAACGGCGTGGACATTCCGCCGCGGGATGACCGCGGCCCAAGCCGCCGGCAGAATCCATACCGACTTCGAAAGAGGATTCGTCCGTGCGGAGGTGGTTCACTACGCCGACTTCATCGAATACAACGGCGAGCACGGCGCCAAGGAAGCGGGCAAGTGGCGTCTCGAAGGCAAGGACTACCTGGTCCAGGAAGGCGACGTCATCCTGTTTCGTTTCAATGTCTAGTTCCCTCGCCGATTCTTGCGCTGTGACACACGCCTCGGGGCACGATGGGCGGGATGGGCGTTGCAAGAAGCGTGCGTGCCTGGCGTTGACACCATCCGGTGTGCGATCCTGACGCGTGTGAAACATTACGACGTCATCGTCATCGGTTCCGGCTTCGGAGGAAGCGTCTCCGCGCTCCGGCTGACCGAGAAAGGCTACCGGGTCGCAGTGCTCGAAGCCGGGCCACGCTTCACGAGCGCTGACTTCCCGAAGACCAATTGGAACTTGCGGCGGTACCTGTGGTTCCCACGGTTGGGGATGCGCGGCATCCAACGACTGACCCTCCTCCCCGATGTGCTCATCCTCAGCGGAGCTGGGGTCGGCGGCGGTTCGCTCGTCTACGCCAACACGCTCTACGAGCCACACGACGCGTTCTTCACCGACGAACAGTGGGGCGACATCACCGACTGGAAAGCGGAACTTGCCCCCTATTTCGAACAAGCGGAACGCATGCTCGGCGCTACCCCACACCCGACAACGACCGCGTCGGACCAGGTGATCCTCGAAATCGCCGACCATTTCGACGTGTCCGACACTTATCAGCCCACACCGGTCGGAGTGTTCTTCGGCGACAAGGGCGAAGACGTCGATGATCCGTTCTTCGGCGGCGTTGGACCGCGCCGCACCGGCTGCGTCACCTGCGGCGGTTGCATGGTCGGCTGTCGATTCAACGCCAAGAACAGCCTCGACCGGAACTATCTGTATCTTGCCGAGCAAGCCGGTGCCGTGGTTTACCCGGACACAGAAGCCGTCGACGTGGTTCCTATCGACGAGGGAGGATACGCCGTCGCCACGCAACGGCCGGGCGCTTGGGTCCGCAAACAGGCACGATCCTTCTCAGCAGACCAGGTCATCCTTTCCGCAGGGTCCCTTGGCACGACCCGGCTGCTGATGCGGATGCGCACCAAGGGTCGGTTGCCCTATGTCTCTCCGCGTCTCGGGCACAACACACGCACGAACTCTGAGGCCATTCTGGGTGCGACGGCACGGACAACAGATGTCGATTACTCAGACGGAGTCGCCATCACCTCATCGATTCACCCCGAGCCCCACACCCATATCGAGCCAGTTCGGTACTCGAAGGGAAGCAATGCGATGGGTTTGCTGGGAACGATCCTGGTAGATGGAGGTGGGCGGGTTCCCCGCCCGCTGCGTTTCCTCGGTCAAGTTGTGCGTCATCCGATCGCGTTCCTGCGCAGCCTCTCAGTACGTCGTTGGGCAGAGCGAACAGTAATCCTGCTGGTAATGCAGAGTCTGGACAACAAGATCAAGCTATCGCTCAAGAAAGGCCTGCTGGGAACGCGCCTGACTTCTACCCAAGACAGCACCAAACCGAACCCCACTTACATCCCGGTTGCCAACGAAGCCGCGCGAGTGGCTGCTGCGGTCATCGATGGAAATCCAGTCAGCGCCATCAACGAAGTCCTGCTGGACACTCCGACAACTGCTCACATCATCGGCGGCGCCTGCATTGGAGCCGATCGGCAGAGCGGCGTCATCGACCCTTACCAACGGCTGTACGGTCACGAGGGCCTGCACGTCGCCGACGGCTCGGTAATCGCGGGCAATCTCGGGGTCAATCCGGCATTGACGATCACTGCGATGACCGAAAGAGCCATGGCCCACTGGCCCAACAAGGGTGAGCCTGATCCCCGGCCGCCTCTGGGGACGGCTTACGTGCCGGTCGACATCCAGCCACCACGACACCCCATCGTGCCCGCGGACGCACCGGCGGCAATGCGGCTCTACTGATCCCGCCCGGTCTACTGATCCGGCGCCTCTTCAGGCGCGTAGTTGTAGATGTACGTGCCGGTACCGACTGCAAGCAGATCACGTTTCTCGTTGTGGAGTTCCATCCGTGTCACTGCGACCCGCGTCCCGGCACGCAGGGTGAAGCCACGTGCTGTGAACCGAGATCCGGCTCCCGGACGAAGGTAGTCGACTCTCAGGTCGATGGTGCTTGCAGGCCGGAGTCGCTGCAGGGATTCCTCGATCGAACCTTCTCTGAGAACGGCAGTCGCCATCGCCGCCATACCGCCCACGACATCGAGAGTCGCCGAAATGACACCGCCGTGTAATACCCCGTGCTCGAAGTTGCCGATCAACTCATCTCGCATATCGAGATGAACCACCGCTCCGTTGTGGTCGATGGATTCGGCGTGAAGCCCGAGGTGGCGGTTGAACGGGATCAGTTCTTCGACGTTGTGGAACAGCTCGCGCAGTTGGGCTAGGCGCTGGTGTTCATCCATAGGCGCATTGTACGAACGCGTCACCGGCGCAGATCCTCCGATAGCATGCTCGTTGTACTGACTGAAGGGGCACCGTGTCACCTCGACGGATCGTAGCCAAGCCGCTATCGGCGTTAGCGGTGCTGGCTGCCCAGATCATCTGGGCTGGGCACCGCAGAGATCTGCCGTCGCTGCAGAACCAAGATCCATCGGGAGTATTTGGCGATCCGGCAGCCCCGCGGCTGCGGGTTGTCGCGCTCGGCGACAGCACCGTAACTTCTCCGGGAGTAGAACCGCTCGAGGCCTGCTGGCCGCAGCGGATCGCCCGTCGCATGGCAGCGGCATACCTCGTCGAGTTTCGCTCGGTGGCCGTAGGTGGGTCGAAGGCGTACAACGTACTCCACGACCAGGTGCCCCGCGCCCTGGCTCTGCGTCCTCACGTTTGCATCGTCTCAGTCGGGGGCAACGATGCGCTGCGGGGGACTCCCGTAGCCCGATTCGAGCGGGAGTACGACGCGATCCTGCGGGCGCTGACGGCTCGAGTTCCCTACATCGCAGTCTCCGGCGTGGGCGACCTCGGCTCGATTCCCCGCTTGCCTGCTTTGGCCCGCTCAATCAGCCGGGTCCGTGGCCGCGCCGTCGATGGCGCTATCCGCAGGGTCGTCCACAACCATCCGGGGGTGGTCAAGACCGACACCTGGTCGCCGGGATGGGATGAGTTCAACACCAATCCGGCAGCCATATTCGCTGCAGATCAGTTCCACGCCTCGGCCTACGGGCACCGCGTCTACACCGCGGCGATGCTCCCGGCTATCGATGTGTTGCTCGCTCGTCTCCAACAGCAGACCGACAGCGAGCTCGGTTGAACGTCAGGTTCGGGAGCGGGCTCCGGACAGCACATCCCGGATCATCGACGTGATGGTTCCCACGGCGCCGGCGTTGTAGCCATTGGGGACGATGATGTCGGCATAGCGCTTCGAGGGTTCGACGAACTGGAGGTGCATCGGACGCACGGTCTGCTCGTACTGTCGCATCACCGAGTCGAGGGATCGTCGCCTTTCAACGATATCGCGGCGCAGCCGTCGCATCAGTCTCAGGTCGGCATCGGCATCAACGTAGATACGGAGATCCATGACCTTGCGGAGATCCGGTTCACTGAGGACGAGGATCCCCTCAATGACGACAACCGCTTCTGGTTTGACCAGAACGGTCTTCTCCGTTCGTGAGTGTGTTGAGAAGTCGTATACCGGGCGCCGGATTTCCCGTCCGGCGCGCAATTCTTCTATGTGGTGAATCAGGAGTTCGGTTTCCAGAGAATCCGGGTGGTCATAGTTCACCTTGGCGCGATCCTCGAAGGCCAAGTGAGGAAGATCCCGGTAGTACGCATCATGCTGGATCAGCGCAACGGTATTGGACCCAACGGCCGTGACTACCGCCTCCGCGATCGTCGTCTTGCCGGAACCGGATCCTCCGGCGATGCCGATTATGACGGGGCGGTCTTCCCCGCCGGTCGGCCAATCATCTCGGGAGACGCCGGAGCCGGCTTCGTCGAGCGGAAAATCTCGGACAGAGTCCACGATTCGAGGATAGCCCGAAGGGTGTCCCTGCGGAGTGCGTCAACTGCCGGCAGCCGTGAGCGTGATGTCGCCCGATACGGCGGCCATGGAGACGACCAGGGTCTTCTCGCTGGGGCTGCCATCACTTGTGGGGAGTTTGTTGCGGAGCCGGCCGGAAAGACTGCTGAAGTCGAGCTCGACTATGCGGCGCTGCGGAATGCCCAGATGGAGATCACCCGACATCGACTTCACCCTGATCTCGGATCCTTCGAAGGTGTCGATGCGGACGTCACTACTGGCGACCTTGCAAATCGCGTATTCCCCAACAGTGTCGACGAACACGTTGCCGCTGGCAGCGTTCAAGCGCAGGGAGCGCTCAATGTGCCCCAACCGGACTGTCCCGGATGCGGTGTTGATCTCTGCGTCTTGGGCGCTGCCGACTCGGATGTCGCCCGAAGCGCTGTTCACCCGACATGTCGTGACAACGGTGTTGGCGCGAACATTGCCGCTTGCAACCGAAGCGCGAAGCTCGCGCGCCCGGCCCTGGACGTCGATGTCGCCAGATGTGCAGGCCAATTCCAGGCTGGCTCCGGCTGGAACCGTCAAGACGATGTCGGCCGACGAGGTCAGGAACCGTCCGTGCCGCTCCGGCTCCACCGATATGATCTCGCCAACTTGTTCGATGACATACGCGGCCGCACTAACCCCGGCAACCGTGACCTCGACAGCACCGGCAACTCCTTCGACCACCCTTATATCGCCGCTGCGGGTGGCGGCCACGATGCGCACGGCCTCACCAACCCTGAAGGATTCAATGCGCTCGCTCATGTCCGGAAAGTCTCTCTGACTCGTCTTCCCTTGCGACTGTGAGCCGCTCCGCCGGCGAGGGTCTTTATGACAAAGCTATTCATCGAATCCCCCGCGTCGTCCGCCGCTTCTTCGAGAGCCGCTTTCAAGTTGGTCGGTAGTCGCACCGTCATGCGTGCCTCGAGATCGTCTGTACTGAAAGTCGCTTCCGTGGGCTCGCTGCGAAATCGAAGTGTCGGTTCACCGTCGCTCAGCACGACCTCGACACGCCCCCCGGGGAGCTGGGCCTCGATCTCGGCGGCAGCCTGCTCGACCAACTCGAAG
Organism: Acidimicrobiia bacterium; assembly: GCA_030066875.1. Taxonomy (GTDB): domain Bacteria; phylum Actinomycetota; class Acidimicrobiia; order Spongiisociales; family UBA5794; genus JAAETI01. The sequence goes on from JASJAS010000077.1 coordinate 18,604, forward strand.
ACACCCTGGCGAAGCGCCGGTCGCAGGGCGCCCACAATTGCATCTACTACCTGCTCGACGACGGGATCGGCGCTCCCCAGACGAGCCTGTCTGGTGAGATGCTCCTCCAACCTCACCGCAATGTCTTCGGTGTTCACCTAATCCCCATTCTGCAGACGTCGCCATTCGCCTCGGCCTGGGCCTTCCATCCTCATCAACCTGAGGCCGGGAGTCCCGGTGCAGCTACTCGATTGTCTGACTCGCTCGTTGTGCAGTTCCCGCACAAGATCCGGGTTGTTGATCCACATCATCGGTTCCTCCTCGGTAGCCGCGAATCTCTTCTGGGGTCGCTGTGATGTCACTATGATGTCATAATCATGTCGCAATGTCAAATGCGGTCACCGCGACCGCACAGTGTCGGGCTGTTAGAGTTGCTATTGATCCCACCCCGGGGAGTTCGGAACGCCGAACTGAGAGGGTGGCCACGAGGCTTTCGGCCCTCGACCGCCACCGACCCGCGGAACCTGAACTGGGTCATGCCAGCGGAGGAAGCGCGTGGA
>JASJAS010000078.1 GCA_030066875.1 Acidimicrobiia bacterium
CACTACGACGTCATCTCGGCGTTCATCAAGAGCGTGCGCGGCTCGGATCCGGACGCGGCGCTCTATTGGCTTCACACGATGCTGGAGGCTGGAGAAGATCCCAAGTTCATCGCGCGGCGTCTCGTCATCCTCGCTTCCGAGGACGTTGGCCTGGCCGACAACCGGGCGCTCGGGCTAGCCACGGATGCCTTTCGAGCGATAGAAGTGATAGGTCTGCCGGAGGGTGCTTACGCGCTTTCGCACGCCACGATCTATCTGGCTACGGCGCCCAAGTCGAATTCCGTCACTACGGCAATGCAGCGGACAAGGGAGGCGGTCGAAGCGACTGCGTCGGCCCCGGTTCCGCCTCACTTGCGGAGCGCGGCGACAGCGGGGCAGCGGGCGCTCGGCGACGGCGTGGATTACCGGTATCCCCATGACGACGCGAGCGGTGTGCTCGCGCAGCAGTACCTGCCCGACGCAGCCGTTGATGCGATTCTCTACCGGCCGGGAAACCGGGGTGAGGAAGCTGAGCTGAAGGAGCTGTTGGAAGCAATCGATGTTCAGCTGGGGAAGCGGAGACGGAAGTAGGCTGGAGGTATGTTCCTCAGGATTCGCTGGTTCGTGATGGGCGCGCTCGCCTCGGTCGGTGCCATTGCCTACCTCGCCAATCTGGCGAGAAAGGCTCGAGAGCGTCTCACACCACGCAGTATGGCCAACAGCGGTCTGCGCGGTGTAGCCAGGGTGCTCGACACAGCTGCGGAGGCAGTGCAGCCTCGGCCGGAGGAGCCGGCGTGAGCATCATCCAACCGCGGACGCTCAAAGGTTTTCGCGACTACCTCCCGGCAACAATGGCGGCCCGGGAAGAGGTCGTCGCAACCGCGCGGCGGGTCTATCGAGGGTTCGGCTTTGCCCCCATCGACACTCCTGCCCTCGAATACAGCGAAATCCTGTTGGGAAAGGGCGGCGATGAGAGCGACCGGCAGATGTACCGGTTCAAAGACCACGGCGGCCGCGATGTTGCGCTGCGCTTCGACCTAACAGTTCCCCTGGCGCGTTTCGCCGCCCAGCACGCGGCGCGGTTGGGTATCCCGTTCAAGCGCTACCACGTCGGTCCGGTTTGGCGGGGCGAGAACACCCAGCGGGGTCGCTACCGGGAGTTTGTCCAGTTCGACTTCGATACGATCGGTACGGAGAGTCTTCTAGCCGATGTGGAGACTCTCGTCGTGGTCCACGACCTGTTCGCTGAGCTGGGTCTCTCGGAGTTCGTTATCCACTTCAACAACAGAGACCTCCTCAACGGCCTACTGGAAGGCCTGGGTCTCAGCGAGCAGGCCGACAGCATTCTCAGATCGCTAGACAAGCTTCCCAAGATCGGCATCGACGGCGTGCGTTCAGAGCTGGCGACGGCGGCAGGGGCGAGCCCCGACCAGGCGGAAGCCATTCTGGCGCTGGCGGGCCTCCAAGGCTCGAACGACGAGGTACTGACGGCGCTTCCTGCCATCGTCGGTGACACTTCGACAGCTCGAGCCGGCATGGCCGCGCTGGAAAGCGTTCTCGAAGGAGTCCGGGCATCGGGAGTCGCGGAAGAGCGGATTCGGGTCGACGTGAGCATTGCCCGCGGCCTCGCCTATTACACCGGGACGGTCTTCGAGACATTCCTGACCGACGTCCCCGGCATCGGCAGCGTCTGCTCTGGTGGACGTTACGACGACCTCGCATCTCTGTACACGAAACAGCGACTACCGGGAATCGGGGGATCACTGGGCGTGGATCGGTTGGTCGCCGCCATGGAGGAACTCGGAATGGTCGACGACAGTGGCGCCGCGGCCGACATATTCGTCGCCCTGTTCGTTGCAGACCGGGCCGGCGACTATCTCAGCCTTGCTGCGGAGCTCAGATCAGCCGGGCTCTCGGTAGAGCTCTACCCGGACGCGCGCAAGCTGGGGGCGCAGATGAAATACGCAGATCGGCGCGGTCATCAGCTGGCAGTAATCATCGGCGAGGATGAGTGGGAGCGCCGGACCGCCCAGGTGAAGACCTTGGCGACCGGGCGCTCCGTCGAAGTGCCACTCGCCGAGCTGACACAACGCTGTTCGGAACTGCTTGAAGCAAGCAGCTAGGGCCCCGCTAACCTTCCGCCCGATGAAGAGCCAAGAGATCCGCAACATTTTCGAGAAGTTCTTTGCCGACCGGAACCACACGGTTGTGCCCAGCGCCTCGTTGATCCCGATCGACCCGACCTTGTTGCTGACCGTCGCCGGCATGGTTCCGTTCAAGCCGTATCTGCTGGGCGAAGAGACTCCGCCGTACTTGCGGGCCGTGAGTGTCCAGAAGTGTGGCCGCACCGAGGACATCGACATAGTTGGCACGACCGCCCGCCATCTGACCTTCTTCGAGATGCTCGGCAACTTCTCTTTCGGGGACTACTTCAAGGAGAAGGCCATTCCTTGGGCCTACGAGCTCGTCACGGAGGGGTTCGGGCTCGACCCCGACCGGCTTTGGTTCACTGTGCACCTCTCCGATGACGAAGCCGCCGAGATCTGGATTGATGAGGTCGGTATCGACCCGAGCCGCCTGCAACGTCGCGACCGGGACAATTTCTGGCAGATGGGCGTACCCGGGCCGTGCGGACCGTCCTCAGAAATCTTCTATGACAAGGGCCCAGCCTATGGCCCCGATGGTGGCCCTGCGGTCGATGAAGAGCGCTTCATGGAGATCTGGAATCTTGTGTTCATGCAGAACGTACAGGATGAGCCCTATCACGTCATCGGCGACCTGCCGGCCAAGAACATCGACACCGGGGCCGGTCTCGAACGGCTGGCAACTGTGCTCCAGGGCGTTGACAGCGTGTTCAACACGGATGAGTTGCGTAGCGTCATCGCAGCGGCGGAGCGGGCAACGCGGACTCGGTTTGAGGCGGACGAGCGCAGTGACGTGAGTTTGCGAATTCTCGGCGACCACGGACGCGCCGTGACCTTCCTCATCGCCGACAAGGTCGTGCCGTCGAACCAAGGAAGGGGCTATGTGCTGCGCCGGCTGTTGCGCCGTGCGGTACGTCACGCCGTGCTCCTCGGCTCCAAAGACAACATCCTCCCAACCCTCGTAGATGCGACTGTGGCTGCGATGGGGGAGGCCTATCCCGACCTCGCAACCAGGAAGGACGCCATCCTGGAAATGGCTGAGCGTGAGGAGGGCCGCTTCCGGCGGACCCTGGAGTCCGGCCATCAACTTCTCGACGAGGCGCTCGAGCCGTTGGAGGACGGCGGAGTACTCGCCGGTGACGTTGCGTTCAAGCTGCACGACACCCACGGATTCCCGCGCGAACTGACTGAAGAGATCCTCAACGAGCGCGGGTTCCGGCTCGATCTGGAGGAGTTCGAGAGAATGATGGCGGCGCAGAAGGAACAGGCGCGCGCCTCCTTCAAGACTGGCGATGCCGCCGACGTCAAGGCGGCTTACCGGACCCTGGTACGCGGGCTCGACGGTACGAACTTCACCGGCTACGACGCCGAGACTGGGACCGCCCGCGTGCTCGCTCTGGTTCGTGAAGGCGAGCCTGTCGCCCGTGCCGACGAAGGACAGCAGATCGAGCTCTTCCTCGACCGGACGCCTTTCTATGCGGAGTCCGGCGGCCAGATCGGTGATAGTGGAATCATCAAGACCGAGACCGGGATCCTGGAAGTGGGAGATACCCAGTTGGCTCTACCTGGAGTCCACGGCCATCTGGGCACCGTCACCGCCGGCTACCTCGAAGTTGATCAAGATGCTGAGACCGCCATCGCGAGCATCCGTCGCGAGAGGATCAGAAAGAACCACACAGGCACCCATCTCCTACATTGGGCATTGCGCGAGGTACTCGGTGACCACGTGCACCAGGAAGGCTCTTTGGTAGCTGAGAACAGGCTCCGCTTCGACTTCAGCCACTACAGAGGTGTTGAACCGGATGAACTCGTCGGTATCGAGCAGGTTGTCAACCAGCGAGTCGTCGAGAACGCCGCGGTGACCACGATCGAGACAACCAAAGACGAAGCCGAGCGGATGGGCGCCCTCGCCTTCTTTGGTGACAAGTACGGGGATCGGGTGCGCGTCGTGCAGGCAGGCGACTACTCGACCGAGTTCTGCGGAGGGACCCACGTTCCCTCAACCGGGCAGATCGGTCCATTGGTTCTGGTGTCGGAGGGTTCGGTGGCAGCCAACACCAGGCGCGTCGAAGCGCTCACCGGTGTTGCCGGATATGAGCACCTGCTCGGGATCCGCGACCAGCTAAGGGCAACCGCAGCTGTGTTGCGCACCCAAGAAGGCGGCGTAGTGGCCGCCGCCCAGAGCCTGGCGATGCGGGCCAAGGACCAAGAAGCGAGGCTCGCCGAGTTCGAAACACGCGCTCGGTCGGACGTCGCCGGACGCATGGTGGACGATGCGGAGAGCATCAACGGAAAGACCCTCGTCATTCTGAACCAACCCGATACCCCACCCGATGATCTTCGGGCCCTAGCGTTTCAGGTGCGCGACCGACTCGACTCGGGGATCGGTGTCCTCGGCTCCAACGTCGCCGGCAAGGCCGCCCTCATCGCGTTTGCCACCGACGACCTCGTGAAGAGCGGCATCTCCGCCGGTGAGATCACGGCGGCGGCGGCCCGTGTAGTCGGGGGTGGCGGCAGCCGCGACCCGGAGCTCGCTCAGGCCGGGGGACCCGCCGGTGACCAGATTGAAGCCGCGCTCGAGGCGGCCCGCGACGCCGCCCGGGCGGTTCTCCGGGAGGTTTGAGCCTGGGGCGCGTCATCGGTCTCGATCCGGGGGAGCGACGCATTGGCGTCGCGTTATCCGACCCGCTCGGTATCATCGCGCAACCGCACGTTGTGCTCGACCGTCGAGCCGACGATGTGCTGCGAGCGATTCGCGACATCTGCGTCGAACACGATGTCGAAAAGGTCGTTATCGGCTTGCCGAGAGGGCTGTCGGGAATCGAAGGAAGCGCCGCGGAAAAGGCCCGGTCCTTCGGGGCTCAGGTAGGCGAAGAAACAGGCTGTGAGATTGTGTTCTTTGATGAGAGATTCACGACCGTCCAAGCCGAGGCGGCGCTTCTCGAAAGTGGCATGCGGCGCCGGCGGCGCCGTGAGAAGGTCGACAAAGTAGCGGCGGCAATGATGCTGCAGGGTTACCTCGACTCCGTGGACCGCGATGGCGTCTGACTACCAGCGGCCGGCGAGCCCTTCATGGCAGATACGAATGATCCAGGTGTTCGTGGTCATCACCGTGATCCTTCTCGTGTTCGTCGGATTGACCTCAGTCGCACGACGCTTGGCCTCCGGCATCAGCAACGAATCGACGGCCACCGTTGCGATTCAGCCGGGCAACGAGGTCGCGTTCGAGATCGAGCCGGGTTCCCCGGCGAGTGTCATCGCAGCCGATCTGGTGGAAGCGGGTGTAATCGGTGATGCCGGAGATTTCCAGTCATCGATCAGGAGCCGCGGGGTCGCCGATCAGCTCAAGGCCGGCTCGTATGTCTTGGTTACCGGCACTGAGATCGATCTCATCATCGACACCCTCGTCGCCGGTCCGGATCTCGGGGATGTATACAACGTCACGGTGATCGAGGGGTTGACGATCGACGAGGTCCTGGCCTCGTTGGCAGAGCAGACTCCGTACAACCTATCCCAGCTGAAGGCTCCTCTAACGAACGGGACCGTCGACTCTCCCTATCTCCCGGATGAGGCCCCGAACGGGTCGGACGACCTGGTGCGATGGGAGGGACTGCTAGCCCCGGATACCTATGAGTTCCGAGAGGACGCCAGCCCCGCGGACATACTGGGGAGGATGGCGGACACGCTCGCGCAGCGGGTGTCCGGCACGGACTGGGGCGCGCTGGAAACACTGGATCTCGACCCGTACGAGGGGCTGATCGTCGCGTCTCTCATCGAGAAGGAGGCGAAGCTGGACGAAGAGCGGCCGATCATTGCCTCGGTAATCGCCAATCGGCTCGACGCCGGAATCGCGTTGCAGATCGACGCGACCATCATCTATGCCCTCGGCGTCAATCCAGGTGAGGTAACGACCGCGGATCTCGAGGTGGACAGTCCCTACAACACGTATCTGCACCCCGGGCTGCCTCCGACCCCTATCGGCGGGGTCCGGCTCGCATCGATTGAGGCAGCCGCCGCGCCCGCCGACACCGAGTACTACTACTACGTGCTAATCGACAGCGACGGGACCCATGGGTTCAGTGAAACCCTCGAAGAGCACAACCGCAAGAAGGCTGAGGCGAAGGAAGCCGGGGTACTCACCCCGTGAGACTGGCATTGTTCGGTTCACCGGCGGCGCACTCGCTATCTCCGGTGATGCACCGGGCGGCGCTTGCTCACATTGGCCGCGTTGGGTCTTACGAAGCTAGAGAAGTCGACCTGAGCGGGTTCCTCGCGGGTGTCGCCGAGATTCGAGAAGGGCGGCTCGATGGAGCCAATGTGACCATGCCCTACAAGCGGGATGCCTTCGAGATCGTCGATGAAACAACGTCGCAAGCCGCGAGAGTCGGTGCGGTGAATACTCTATTCGAGGACGACGGAGCTCTCTTTGGCGACAACACCGATGTCGATGGTGTGAGGTCTGCTTGGGCAGTTGCCGGATTGCCGACAACCGGTGTAGTGGTGATTCTCGGGGCAGGCGGAGCATCGGCTGCAGCACAGGTGGCGTTGGCAGACCGGCCTCTGTACGTGGTGGCCAGGCGCCCTAGACACGCGGAGACGGTCGTCAACCAGGTTAGGGGAACCGCTCGCGTGATCCCCTGGGGCGATCCGATTCCGTCGGGGGTCGTCATCAACGCCACGTCGCTGGGCATGAATGACGAGCGGCTTCCGACATCCATCATGACTGCGGCAAGCGGGTTCCTCGACATGGTCTACGGAGATCGACCCACGCGTAGTGTGGAGTTCGCCAGGGAAAGGGGAATCCCCGTTGCCGACGGCCTCGACATGCTCGTCGGGCAGGCTGCTGCAAGCTTCCGCGTTTGGACCAATGTCGAGGTTGAAGCTGCAGTGTTCCGCCGGGCTGCCGAGCAGGAACTCCTAAAGAGGGCCGGGTAGCGGACGAGGAGTCGATGATGAATCTCTTCGAGGTCTACGCGTCGGCACCGCTACAGCTTGCCGGAATCCTGGGTGGCCTGATTGGCGCAGTCGCAGCCGTTTGGCTCGCCCAGACTATTCCCGGTGAGATGGAGCTGGAAGAGAAGCCGCGGCCGACCTGGTGGTGGATCGGCGCCATCATCGTCGGTGGCGTGTACGGCTGGTTGCTGGCAAACGCCCTCGATAGCTGGGCGTTGTTGCCTGCGTTCCTGGTGTTTGCGGCAGCCACATTGGGACTGGCGCTGATCGATCTCGACCATCACCTGATCCCCAATCGGGTGTTGTTTCCATCGACGGGTGCGGTGAGTGCGCTGTTCGTGGTTGGTGCACTCGGCGCGGGGCAGGGCGGCGATCTGCTGCGGGCAGTCATCGCAGCGTTCGCCTACTTCGGGTTCCTCTTGATTGTGGCAGTGGTTGCGCGAGGCGGCTTCGGAATGGGGGATGTCAAACTGGCGTTCCTGCTGGGATTGGCAACCGGCTTTCGATCGTGGAGCGCTTTCGCCGTCTCAGTCGTTCTCGCCATCATGCTCGGTGGAGTCGCCTCGATCTTCTTGCTGCTCTTCGGGAAGAAGGGACGCAAGGCGAAGTTCGCCTATGGCCCGTATCTGGTGCTGGGAGCTTGGGTCGCGATCGTCTGGGGGCAACGCATCGCAGATTGGTATCTCGGCTCAGCGAGCTGACGTGGAACGGGTACTTGGGCGGAGGTCCCGACCGATCTAGGATGAGCTTATCCGCGGTGCACGACGCACCGGAGGATGCACACGGGGGTGTGACAATCCACGGTGGGGGGGAATCGTCACCGGGATAGGGCGCTAGCCGATTCCAACCCCTTCAGAGCGAAGGGCCCCAGGGCCCTTCGCTCGTTTTGGTAGTCAAGACAGTCGTCCTCTTTGACCCGAGCACGCTCGTTTTGGTAGTCAAGACAGTCGTCCTCTTTGACCCGAGCGCGCTCGTTTGGGTAGTGAAGGCGGTTTCCCTTTGACCCGAGCGCTCGCGTGGATACCCGGCCTCCGGGAATCGGCCTACTATCGCCACCATGCTGCGCTTTCTCACAGCCGGGGAGTCACACGGTCCCGGCCTCGTCACGATCGTCGAAGGTCTGCCTGCCGGACTGGCCATCACCGCCGAGGGGTTGGCCTCCGAGCTTGCGCGCCGTCGTCTCGGCTACGGTCGTGGCAAGCGGATGCAACTCGAAAAGGACGAGTTGGAAATCCTCGGCGGCGTTCGGTTCGGGGAATCCTTGGGTAGCCCGGTAGCGATCGTCGTCCGCAATACCGAGTGGCCCAAATGGCGAGAGGAGATGTCGGCCGAGCCTGGGGAGAGCCGCCGACCGCTGGTGACCCCCCGGCCCGGGCACGCCGATCTCGCGGGGATGATCAAGTACGACACCCGGGATGCGCGCAACATTCTGGAGCGCGCTTCGGCGCGAGAAACCGCAGCACGGACGGTGGTCGGCTTCTTGGCGAAGCAGCTGCTTGAAACGATCGGGGTTCACGTGGTCAGTCATGTAGTGCGTGTCGGCGCAGTCTCCACAGCGCAAGAGGAGCTGCCGAGCCCGGCGGACCAAGCCATCATCGACGCCTCGGAGGTGCGGGCATGGGACCCCGAGGCGGCTGCTGCGATGGTCTCCGAGATAGAGCGGGCCAAGGCCGATCGCAACACTCTTGGTGGTGTATTCGAGGTGCTGGTGTACGGGCTACCGGCCGGCATCGGGTCGCATGTTCACTGGGATCGCCGGCTCGATGCCGAACTGGCCAGGGCTTTGATGTCGATACAGGCCATCAAGGGAGTTGAGGTAGGCGATGCCTATGAGGTTGCCGCTTTGCCGGGCTCAGAAGCCCACGATGAGATCTACCACGACGGCACCGACTTCATCCGTCGCACCAACCGAGCTGGTGGTGTTGAGGGTGGGATGAGCATCGGAGAAGTTGTCAGAGTACGTGCGGCCATGAAACCAATCTCGACCGTGATGCGCCCGCTTGACACCGTCAACGTCAAGACCAAGGAACCGGAGAAGGCCTTCCGGGAGAGAAGCGATGTCTGCGCAGTGCCGGCGGCCGCCGTGGTCGGGGAGCAGATGGTGGCGTATGTAGTTGCCCGAGAGGTACAACGGAAGTTCGGCGGCGACACTGTGGCCGACCTGCAGGCAGCAGTGGCGGCATATCACCAACGCATCGCGGAGATCTGATGCCCGGTGGACTCATCCGTAGCTGGAGCATCCCGACGGAAGGTCGACTCTGCGAGATACGAGTCGGGCGCGGGCTGATCGACGATCCCGTGCCGAAGGGAGCCACGCCGATTGCGGTGTTGGCCCAACCAGCAGTCACGGGGGCGGCCCGGGACATCGCCGACAGAATCCGGACCGCGTCGTCGCGTAATGTCTCCCTGCGTGTGTTGCCCGACGGGGAGCTCGCCAAGACATCTGCTGTGGTCGAGGACACCTACAAGTGGCTCAACACGGAGGACTTCACCAGAGACGGAAGCATCGTGGCCGTCGGCGGCGGAGCCTTGACTGATGTGGCGGGCTTTGTTGCCGCAACCTATCTCCGTGGCGTAGAGGTCACATATGTGCCAACGACGCTGCTGGGCGCGGTCGATGCCGCGATCGGCGGCAAGACCGGGTTCAACGTCGGTGGCAAGAACCTGGCCGGAGTGTTCCGCCACCCACACCGTATCTTGGTCGACCTCGATGTTCTCGAAGCACTGCCGCTGCAGCTGCGGCGCGTTGGATCCGCCGAGATCATCAAGGCGGGCTTCATAGCGGATCCCGGGATCGTGGCCGCGTACGAGCGCAACGGTCTTGCTGTCGACCTCGAGTTTGTTGTTCCGGCTGCCATCGAGGTCAAGGTCAAGGCAGTAGCTGCAGACTTTCGGGAATCCGGGACGAGAGCGATTCTGAACTACGGCCACACCTTGGGACATGCCATCGAAGTCGCCGCCGGTATCTCGCATGGAGAGGCTATCTCCGTCGGGATGGTGGCGGCTGGCAGGGTCTCCGCTGAGATGGTCGGGTTCGAGGATGAGGAGAGACAGCAAAACGTCCTGGCTGGGATCGGGTTGCCGATAACCGCCCCCGCCGTCGACTCCGAAGAACTGATGTCGCTCATATCCCGCGACAAGAAGCGGGATGCGAGCGGAATCCGGATGGTGTTGCTCGAAGCTTTCGGCAAGCCGGTTCTCCGGCACGTGGACCAGGCTGCGATTCAGCTCGGGCTCGAAGCAGTGGGGCTCGCCGGGGCGTAGGCAGGGTGCCTGGCCGGGCCGTGTATCGTCACCGGGTCATTCGCGGGCAAAGAGGAACTGCCTTGTACAACAACCGGATCGCACGGTTGCGGGAGCGGCTGGAACTGCCGTTGCTCGTAACGTTCTTGCCCAATATTCGCTATCTGACGGGCTTCACGGGCAGCAACGCCTTCGTTCTCGTCTCCGACCAGCGTTTTGTGTTCATCACCGACGGCCGCTACGGCGAGGCTGCCGCGGCACTACTCGAGAGCATCGATGGGGGAGAGCTCGTCGTCTACAGCACGGGTCTCGAGGATGTACTGGCGGCGCAGATGGCCGGATACGGCAAGGTCGGCTTGGAATCGCAGGATGTCAAATGGGGCTTCGTTCACGGCCTCAAGGCGAAGGTCAACTGCGGGCTGACGCCTACCAGCGGGATCGTTGAGGCGTTGCGCGCGGTCAAAGATCAAACAGAGATCGCAGCCCTCACCGCCGCCGCTGGTGCAGGAGATGCCGCATTCAGTGAGGTGCGAGCACTGGTTGATGGTTCCCAATCCGAAGGCGATGTTGGCTGGAGTCTGATCGACGTGATGCGCCGGGCTGGCGGCCGGCAGGCAAACTGGCCGCCGATTGTTGCTGCCGGTGCCAATGCGGCCCTGCCGCATCATCGCTCCGGAACTGGTGCCCTTGGTGCAGGACTCCTACTTCTCGACTACGGCTGCACCGTCGATGGTTACCACTCAGACATGTCGCGCACCATCTGGCTGCGCGGAGAGCCGGACTCGACGACCAAGAGGATGCACCGGGCGGTTCTCGAGGCCCAGGAAGCGGGGATAGCAGCCGTAGGGCCTGGGGTCACTGGGGCAGAGGTGGATGAAGCCTGTCGGGCGGTTCTCCGAGGTTACGACTACGAGGATCTGTTTGTACACAGCACCGGCCACGGAGTGGGGCTCGAAATACACGAGGCACCTCGCCTGGCCGTCACCTCTCAGGATGAGCTGCTCCCCGGTCATGTTGTAACTATCGAGCCGGGCGTGTACGTTCCCGGGGTCGGTGGGGTCCGCATCGAGGACATGGTTCTTGTGACCGAAGATGGGTGTCGGGTCCTGACCCAATCAGAAAAGGGCTTGGAAGCATGATTTCGACAAACGACGTACGCCCGGGTATGGCGCTGAATCTTTCCGACGGCTTGTTCCAGGTCGTTGAGTATCAGCACACGAAACCCGGCAAGGGCAAGGCGTTCGTCAAGATGAAGCTCAAGAACCTCGACACAGGATCGCTCGTGGAGCGCACCTTCCGAGCCGGGGAGAATGTACAGGATGCGAAGATCGACCGGCGCGACTTCCAGTACCTCTACAAGGATGACATGGGGTTCCATTTCATGGACTCCGAGACATATGAGCAGATGGCGGTACCGGCGGCGTTGGTGGGCGAAACCGCATCGTTCCTTCGGGAGGGTATGACGGCCCAACTACCCATCTTCGAAGGGAATCCGATCGGGATCGACCTGCAGGCCTCTGTCGAACTCGAGGTCTCCTACGCAGAGCCCGGGATCAAGGGAGACCGTGTGTCCGGAGCAACCAAGCCCGTCACATTGGAAACCGGCCTCGTCGTGCAAGCACCGCTGTTCATCGAACAGGGTGACGTCATCAAAGTCGATACCCGCAGCGGGGAATACATCACCCGGGTTTCGTGAGAGGGCCGGCAGTGACGTGACCAAGTCCTCCGCAAGAGAGCAGGCTCTTGGCGCTCTCTATGCAGCCGATCTCACCGGCGGTGATCCCGATACCGAGAGGCTCTCAGCACGAGCCACCCGGTATGTGGACGCGGTTTGGAGCGAACGACAGTCGCTCGACGATGAGATATCGGCCGCCACCACCGGTTGGAGAGTCGAGCGAATGCCGGCGATTGATCGCAACATCATCCGGCTGGCACTCCACGAGCTCCGCCTTGGTGACACTCCGGTGGGCGTGGTCATGTCCGAGGCGGTCAACCTGGCAAAGCGCTTCTCGACCGAACGCAGCGGCGCATTTGTCAACGGGGTGCTCGCCAAGCTGAACAAGAGCTGAGCCGGGGTCCCTTACTCCGAGCGATGGCGTGCTAACGTCGCCCCTCGGGCGTCCCGTGCGCTGGGGACGCCTCGAATGACCAACCTTTAAGTCCGGTCCTGTGAGGCCGGGAAGGGAGGATTATCGATGAATGCATCGTCATCAGGCGCGCCGCGCCAGAGGCAGGCCGCATCGCCCCTCAACGGACGAGGAGTCCCATGCGATCGGTGATGTCGGGCGGAGACATGGATCGGGCTTTGCGGCGAATCGCTCACGAGATCGTGGAGCGGAACCGGGGAGCGGACGACCTGGTCATCGTTGGGATTCGGACCCGAGGTGTCCCTCTGGCAGAACGACTCATGGACCTGCTGGAGGAAATCGAGGGCTCATCTGTTGCTAGCGGGGTGCTCGATATCGGAATGTACCGCGACGACCTGGACAGCCGCCCTCGCACTGTGCTGGGACCAACCGAAGTACCGATAATCGATGGCAAAACGATCGTCCTCGTCGACGATGTTCTCTACACCGGGAGGACAATCAGGGCGGCACTCGATGCCTTGGCAGATCTAGGCCGAGCTGCCGTTGTGCAGCTAGCAGTCATCGTTGACCGGGGTCACCGCGAGTTGCCCATCCGCGCCGACTTCGTCGGCAAGAACCTGCCGACGGCTCGTGCCGAACACGTCACGGTCCGCGTCGCGGAAACGGACGGGGAGGACGGGGTTTGGATCGACGAACCCACACCTCAGGAACAAGGGAGTGCCGCGTGAAGCACCTGCTGACCATGGAGGGTGTAGATCGAGCCACCCTGACGAGCCTGCTCGATGATGCCGACGAGTTCTACGAGGTGATGCACCGCCCAATCCCGAAGGTTCCTGCGCTTCGCGGGAAGACCGTGGCAACCATGTTCTTCGAGCCGTCGACGCGGACCAAGATGTCTTTCGAGAGGGCTGCGAAATCCCTGTCTGCCGACACCCTCTCCTTCTCGCCCGGCACGTCTTCATTGAAGAAAGGGGAGAGCCTGAAGGACACGGTGCTCACTGTCAAGGCGATGGGTGCCGACCTGATGGTCGTGCGCCATACGTCGACCGGAGCCGCCTGGAGGGTCGCAGAGTGGGCCGGGGTGCCGGTCGTCAATGGGGGAGACGGGGCTCACCAACATCCCACGCAGGCGCTGCTCGACTCGCTGACGTTGCGGCAACACTTTGGAGGTCTCGACGGACTTCGCGTCGCCATTGTCGGAGACATTCGTCACTCCCGAGTGGCCCGCTCCGATGTGTGGGCGTTCACGACATTGGGCGCCGAGGTCACGCTGGTCGCTCCACCAACGCTGCTGCCGCCCGATCTGGTGGGATGGCCGGTTGCAGTCAGTTCGGACTTCGATGATGTCCTCAGCGAGGTGGACGCCGTGTACGTTCTCCGTGTCCAAGCGGAACGCGGCGGCGCATCAGTCTTCCCGTCCGTTGCCGAGTATCGGCAGCGATACGGGATGACCAACGCCCGCTTCAACACGCTCAAGCCCGACACGATCGTGATGCATCCCGGTCCGATGATCCGAGGCATAGAGATCGACGGTGGGGTCGCGGTCGATCCTCGATGCAAGGTCTTGGAGCAGGTGACCAACGGTGTGGCGGTGCGTATGGCGGTGCTCTTTCAACTCCTCGGAGGTAGCAAGGATGTCTGAGTTCACGTTGCGCAACGCAGTTGTCGTGGGTCGCGACGGCGTCCTCCCAGGCAGAAACGATGTCGCCGTCGCCGACGGGGTCATCGTCGATGTTGGATCCGATATCGCTGCTCCCGGCGAGTCGGTCGATTGTGAGGGCGCTTGGGTCGGCCCCGGCTTCGTGGACCTGCATACGCATCTCCGGGAACCGGGTCAGGAATGGAAGGAAGACATCGAGACCGGCTCGCGGGCGGCAGCTCTCGGCGGCTACACGGCGGTCGTCGCTATGCCCAACACCGAACCGGCTACAGATGCCGGCCATCTCGCTCGCTACGTCGCAGATCGGGGTGCCCAAGTTGGGCTGGTCGAAGTCGTGCCGGGCGGGACTATCACGGCGGGGCGCGCCGGCATCAAGCTGGCCCATCTCGACGATCTGTGGAGTGCCGGGGTAACTCTGTTCACCGACGATGGCGACAGCGTGGCCGATGCCGGTTTGCTTCGCCGGGCCATGGAGTATCTGGCGGAACGGGATGGAGTCGTTGCCCAGCACTGTATCGATGCCGGATTGGCCGCAGGCGGCCAGATGCACGAGGGCGCCGTATCGTCGCGGCTCGGCATGGCGGGAGTGCCTCGCGCAGCTGAGGAAATCGTGATCGCCCGTGACTTGAGCTTGGTCCGCCTCACCGGGGTCCGCTACCACGTGCAGCACGTGAGCACAGCTGGAGCCATGGATTTGGTCGCAGCGGCGAAGGCTGAGGGTTTGCGGGTGACCGCCGAGGTGACTCCGCATCACCTCCTCTTCGACCACTCATATGTCGAGCAGATCAATCCGCTCTACAAGATGATGCCACCGCTGCGCGAACCGTCGGATCTGGAGGCTCTCCGTGAAGGCCTGCGCACCGGAGCCATTGACGTCGTGGCCACCGATCACGCTCCGCATGCCGACCACGAGAAGGACCATCCTTGGGAGGAAGCACCATTTGGAGTGACCGGTGTGGAGTGGGCCGCGGCGGTGACCAACACCGTCGTCGAGCTGGATGCCGAACGCTTCTTTGCCGTGATGTCGACCAAGCCGGCCGAGATCGCAGACCTGGACGGCCAGGGTGTCCTGGAGGTCGGAGCCGCGGCCAATCTCGTAGTCTTCGACCCACTTGCAAAGGCAAACACAACCCGAACCGCATCCCGGAGCACGAACTCGCCATATCTGGGTCGCGATCTGAATGGCGCGGTGCGCCATACAATCTTCAAGGGTGAGTTCACGGTGCGCGACGGGTCGGTTGACAACCTTGTAGGAGCACCTGAGTGAAGACAAGGTCGGACCTGGCCAGCCGCCTGGGCGGCTACGAGCTCACAACCCCGCTCGTCGCAGCCTGCGGCACCGTGGGCTCGGTGGTCGACTTCGCCGCCGTGGCGGATCTCACCGCTTACGGTGCCGCCGTGGCCAAGTCGGTCAGTGGTACGCCTTGGAAAGGACGCCAACCGCCTCGCTTGGCGGCTGCCGGCGAGGGAATGCTCAACGGGATCGGTATCCAGAATCCCGGGATCGACGCCTGGGCGGAAGAGATCGGAACGCAGCTCGCCGCGCTCCCTACCGACATCTGGGGATCAGCCGTCGGGCACACGGCAACCGAGTTTGCCAAGGTTGCTGTCGGTCTCGATGGTGCAGGGGTAAAGGCGGTCGAGATCAATCTGTCATGTCCCAATCTGGAAGGTGGCGGGATGTTCGCTCTCGATCCGGTGGCGGCCGCCGACGTAGTCGCGACGGTCAAGAGCGCAACGGAGTTGCCCATTGGGGCGAAGCTCAGTCCAAATGCGCAGGACATCGTCGAAGTGGCCTCCGCTGTCGATGAGGCCGGAGCCGACTGGGTGGTGTTGGGCAACACGGTCTGGGGCGCGGGTTTCGACATAGAGACCCGACGACCCTTGCTTTCCGGGATTGTCGGTGGCTACTCCGGCCGTCCGATCAAGCCGATCGCATTGCGCTGCGTCTGGGAGGTGAGCCAGGCATTGCCGAAACTGCCGATCCTCGGAGTCGGGGGTGTCGGAGCTGGGGAGGACGTCATCGAGTTTCTTCTGGCCGGTGCCTCTGCTGTGGGCGTTGGTACCGCTCATTTTGCGAATCCGCGGATCGGAACCCGCATCTTGAAGCAGGTGGAGCGCTATCTGCGCGGGCACAAGACAAGCGTTTCCGCGTTGGTGGGAGCGGCAGAGCCTTGGTGAACGATCCGCCGATCATCGTTGCTCTCGACCTTGCCAGCGCCGAGGACGCCGTCCGCATGGCGAAGAAGGTGGCGCCTCACGTGGGTGCATTCAAGGTCGGCTTGGGTCTGCTCCACGGAGCGGGACCGGGTATCGCAACGGCATTGGTCGATCTGGGCAAGCCGGTGTTTGCCGATGCCAAGCTGCACGACATACCCAGCCAAGTCCACGCGGCAGCTCGCCGGCTCGGTCGCCTCGGCGTCCGCTGGGTGACGGCACACATCTCCGGCGGGGAAGCAATGCTACGGGCGGCTCTGGAGGGACTGGGGGACACTTCGGGAGGGCACGCAGGGTTGCTCGGCGTGACCGTGTTGACAAGTATCGGAGAGGGTGACCTGTCCGCCGTCGGTATCCAAGCGACACCAGGCAAGCTTGTGTCCAAGATGTCGCGACTCGCCGCCCAAACGGGGTGCGAAGGGATCGTGTGTTCCCCGCAGGAACTCACCGTGGTCGGCACTGTGGCACCCGGCCTGCTGCGGGTGACACCGGGGGTCAGGCCGGCCGGCAGCGGAAGAGGAGATCAAACACGAGTGATGACACCGGAGGAAGCAATGGCCCGCGGTGCTGACTGGCTCGTTGTCGGCCGGCCGATCACGGCTGCGCCCGATCCAGAGAGTGCGGCCGCCGAGATTGCTGCGCAAGTGCAGATACCGGGGGGGACTGGCGAGCGTTGATAGAGTTGGAAAAGCGACAGGCGAGGAGCGTGCAATGCCGGCACCCAAGATGACCGAGGAGCAAAGGGCGGCCGCGTTGGAGCGAGCTGCCCAGGCGCGCCGGGTGCGCGCAGAGATCAAGCAGCTCCTAAAGACCGGCTCATTGACCCTCGAAGACGTGTTTGCTCGCGCTGAAGAAGACGACCTCGTAGCCGGCATCAAGGTCAGCGCACTCGTGGTTTCGATGCCTCACATGGGGAAGGTGAAATCCAAGAGACTTCTCGAGGAGCTGCGGATCGCGGAGAACCGCCGGCTGCGCGGTTTGACCCCCCGGCAACGGACCGATCTGCTGGCGTCTTTTTGAGCTCGCCCGAAAAGGGCGTGGCCCAGGGGGTGGACGCAGCTGAGCTGGGGATCCTGCTCGTCGTGTCCGGCCCGTCGGGGGTGGGGAAAACCAGCGTTGTTCAAGCTCTCGCCGATCGGATGGCATTCCACTTCTCGGTCTCCTGGACCACCCGCAGGCCCCGGCCTGGAGAGCAGGACGGTGTGGACTATGTGTTTGTCGACCGGGCCGTCTTCGAGCACGGTATCGCCGCTGGGGGGTTTCTGGAGTGGGCTGAATACTCCGGCTATCTGTATGGAACCCCGCGCGAAGCAGTGATCGCCCATCTAGAGCGCGGCGAGAACGTGCTCCTCGATATCGAGAATGACGGCGCCGGACAGGTGAAGCGGGCATATCCCGAAGCGGTGCTCGTCTTCATCCTTCCCCCGACCATGGAGGAGCTCGAGCGACGGCTGCGCAGCCGGGGTGATACCTCTGATGAGGACATTCGGAAGCGGCTCGCGGTTGCTGAAGAGCAGATCAACGAGGCGGAGCGAGATTTCGATATCCTGGTCACAAACACGGAAGTGGCCGCCGTTGCAGACGAGATCGTCTCTATACTGGCGGCCGCGACCGGTCCCTGACCGCCGTCAAGACACTCAGGAGCACCCCTCAAAGATGATCCATCCACCAATTGGACGCGTACTCTCAAAGACGAACTCACGGTTCGCTCTGGTCGTGCTTGCCGCACGGCGCGCCCGCCAAATCAACGCATACTTCAACCAACTCGGCGAGGGTCTGGGCGGCTATGTGCCTCCTCAGGTTCACTCGATGTCGCGCAAGCCCCTATCCATCGCTTTTGAAGAGATCGACAACGACAAGGTCGTGATCGACACCGAGGAGTAGTACTTGCTCAGCGGACGCCGGATCGTCCTCGGGGTCACCGGTGGTGTGGCCGCTTATAAGGCCGCGTATCTTGCTCGACGATTGGTCGAAGCCGGCGCCACCGTGCGCTGTGTCATGACCGAAGCCGCCGCAGAGTTTCTCGGCGGTCAGACTCTTGCCGCCATTACCGGTGATCATCCCATTGAGGGGTTCTGGGATGAGGCCGACGTGAGTCCGCACACCGACCTCGGCCAGTGGGCGGAGGCGCTGGTGATTGCTCCGGCTACCGCGGCGACCATCGCCAAGCTGGCGGTTGGTCTATCGGACAATGTCTTGTTGGCAACCGCGCTGGCGACCGAGGCTCCGGTCGTTGTTGCGCCGGCGATGCACACCGAAATGTGGGACAACCCGGCGACACGTCGCAACATCGCGACGCTCCAGAACGATGGAAGGATCATCGTCGGTCCCGCAACCGGTGCGCTCGCAGGTGGGGATAGCGGACGAGGCCGGATGGCCGAGCCGGAAGAGATCGTTGCCGAGCTGGCCGCCGTGCTGCAGGGCGATCTGCAAGGCGTGAGGGTCCTGGTGACGGCAGGCGGTACCCGAGAAGCAATCGATCCCGTGCGATACATCGGCAACCATTCCTCCGGGAAGATGGGGAACGCGGTCGCTCTCGAAGCACTACGACGGGGCGCGATTGTCACGCTGATCACGAGCGCCAGACCACCTGTCGAAGGGGGAATCGAGGTGATCGAGGTGGAGAGTGCTCAGGAGATGGCGGAGGCGGCTTGGGAGCGAGCTCCCCTGGTCGATATCGCGATCATGGCGGCTGCCGTCGCCGACTTCCGGCCGAAGATCGTCGAGGGCGAGAAGCTACGGCGCTCCGACGGCATCCCTTCGATAGAACTCGAGCCAACGCCCGACATACTCGGCGGTGTTGCTGCGAGCCCTGATCGCCCGTTTCTGGTGGGTTTCGCCGCCGAGACCGGGTCGCTCGACGGGGCTCTTCACAAAGCGACCACCAAAGGTGTCGATCTGCTCGTCGCCAATGACGTCACCAAGCAGGACTCTGGGTTTGCTACCGATACCAACGAGGTGACCATCTACACCCCGGACGGAGCCGCGGCGCACTTGCCATTGCTCAGCAAGCGCGAGGTTGCAGCGATTCTCTGGGACAGGATCCGGGAATCTCGATCCCAGGGGTGAACGCACAAACCGGGTCCAGCGGCGCGCGGGCCAGAATCGCCCAGATAGTTCCGGAGTTGCCGACCTTCGCCGTTGACGATGGCTTTGCATACGCGATTCCCGACGACATGAAGGACGTGAAGGTTGGTTCTCTTGTGCGGGTGCCGCTCGGGTCACGTCGGGTGCGCGGCTTCGTTGTCTCGATCCGCCCCGGGGACGCAAGCGAACTGAAGCCGATCATCTCCATCTCGGGAGACATGCCGGTGTTCGACGACAACCTGCTGCAAGTGCTGCGTTGGGCGGCGCTTCACTACGTTGCCCCGCTAGCGGTGCTCCTGGGACGCTCCGCACCCCCC
>JASJAS010000079.1 GCA_030066875.1 Acidimicrobiia bacterium
GTCGCAAAGAAGAACTCGCCGGGAGAGAGCGAGTGTTGACCCAGCGTTCTCGGAATATCGACGGTGCGCATGGTCCAGGACAGCGAATCGCGCATCAGGTCTCCGACCACGTACACGCCATCGGCGATGCCCTCGCTGTGCAGGTTGTCAGCTGCTACCTCGCCGGGACAGAAGAGCCAGGTAGCAAGGTGGTCGCTGACCACCCGATTGAGTTCCTCCGGCATCGATCGGTTCCAGGATCGGAGCCCGGCCTCGACGTGTGCCACGGGAATTCCCAGCTTGGCTGCCGACAGGGCGGCTGCCAGTGTCGAATTGGTGTCCCCGTGGGTGATCACTAGATCTGGTTGCTCAGTCATGTAGACGTCGTCCAAGCCGGCCAGCATGGCCCCTGTTTGGGCTCCGTGGGTGCCGGAGCCGACACCGAGGTGATGGCGCGGTTCGGGTAGTTCGAGTTCGGCGAAGAAGACTTGCGACATTTCGTAGTCATAGTGCTGGCCGGTGTGGATCAACCCGCCGGTGATGCCATGCCGGTGGGCAATCTCGCGCGCCAATGGAGATGTCTGTACGAACTCCGGCCGCGCTCCGACGACGGTCAGTGTCTTCAGTGGCATATGGAGTTGGGTTGAGCGACGGGCGGGCCGCTCCGTCCGAGTAGCTCCTCGGCCATTTCGAGAACACCCACACCGTCGGACAACGGGACGATCGTGGCGTCGCGGTCGCCGAGGACCGCATCACGGAACGCCTCGAGTTCGACCGCAAGCGGCTCCCGCTTGTGCAGCGCGAAAGTCGTGCGGTTGCCCTCGGTAACGCCCCGCAGCCGGCTCAGCTCGTCCCAGTCGGTAGGCACATCCCCGTTCTCATGGAACGTGAGATCTGCCGACAGCAGGTCGGCGACGAATGCGCCTCTGGTGCCGACCACGCTCACCCGGCGTTCCTTTACCGGACTCACCCAATTGACGCTCATAGTGGCGACGACCCCGGACTCGAGGATCCCGACCACCTCGACCAGATCCTCCTGCGGGCCGTCGACTACGGATTGAGAAACCGAGTGCAACGTGTCGAACGGGCCGCAGAGCCATCGAATGAGGTCGATATCGTGGGTTGCGAGATCGAAGACGACCCCGACGTCATTGATCCGTGTGGGAAAGGGTCCAACCCTTCTCGTTGAAATCGAGTAGACCTGGCCCAGCTCGTCGTTGTGCAACCTCCTGCGCATCTCGATCAGCGCCGGATTGCAGCGTTCCACATGCCCTACGGCACCGATGAGGCCGGCATTCTCGAAGGCCTTGGCCAACCGGCGGGCAGCTGCGACGCTGTCTGCGACGGGCTTCTCGATGAGTGCGTTGATTCCCGCTTCGGCGAGCGCTATCCCCACAGCTTCGTGATGATTCGAGGGCACGACGACGGAGACGGCGTCGACCCCGAGTGCGATCAGGTCCTCTACATCGGGCACTACCTGCACGCCGACTGCGGCGCGCCAGGTGTCACCCGCTGGGTCGGCGCATGCCACCAGCTCGACGCCCTCCATCTGTCGCCAGATGCGGGCATGGTGTCGGCCCATGGCCCCTAGTCCGATAACACCCACACGCAGCGTCATGTCTTGCATCCCTCAGTAATTGCATCGATAACCCGCTCAACCTCGTTGTCGGCGAGATCCGGGCGAATCGGGATCGAGAGCACTTCGTCCGCCGCTAGATCGGACGTCTTGAGGGTCGAGCCTCTTGCATATCGAGCAAAAGCCGGCTGGCGATGGCACGGAATTGGGTAGTAGATGCCGTACCCGACTCCGGAGGCTTCGCACACGGCGATGAGGTGGTCGCGGCGTTCAGTCCTGATCGTGTATTGGTGATAGACGTGAGACACATCGTCTGCAACGAGGGGCACGTCCACAGCGCTCGGGAGATGACGATCGTATGTTGCTGCGATCTTGCGGCGCTGTTCATTCCATCCCTCGAGCTTGCGCAGCTGGGTGCGGCCAATGGCAGCGCTGATGTCGGTCATGCGGGCGTTCATCCCAACCCGGTCGTGGTGGTAGCGCCGCTCCATGCCGTGGTTCCGCAGCAGTGAGACGGCTCTGGCGAGGTCCGCGTTGCGGCTGGTGACCATGCCGCCTTCCCCGGTGGTCATGTTCTTGGTGGGATAGAAGCTGTAGGTGGCGAGGTCCGACAGGGCACCGACCGGGAGCCCGTTGCGGTGTGCCCCATGGGCTTGCGCCGCGTCTTCGATCAAGTAGAGGTCGTTTCCGGCCGCGAGTTCGGCGAGGCGCTCCATCGATGCCATGTGGCCGTACAGGTGCACGGCGATGATCGCCCTTGTACGCCCGGTCACCAAAGTGGCTGCGTGCTCCGGGTCGATGCAGAACGACTCCGGTTCGATGTCGGCGAAGACCGGAACGGCGCCGGCAAGTACAACCGCATTGGCCGTTGCTGCAAAAGTGAATGAAGGGACGATCACCTCGCTGCCCGGCTCGAGATCCAATGCCTGCAGCGCCAGCACGATGGCGAGCGTGCCGTTGGCGACCGCCACCGCGGTTCCGGTGCCCAGGACCTCGACGAACTCGTTCTCGAACAGGGCAACCTGTTGGCCCTGGGCAATGTGCCCCGACAGCAACACGTGGGTTACGGCGTCGATCTCCTCGTCACCAATGAGCGGCGCGGCGAGGTGGATCATCGGTCCGTCTCCCACATTCCGGTTTCGGTGAGGGAGTACCGGTTGCCGTCCGCATCCACCCAACCGTTGTCGTCCTCGGCGAGCCGCCTGCCGTTTCTGTCGACCCAGCCGATTCGCCGCGCCGGGACGCCGGCTACCAACTCGTGTGCAAGGACGTCCCGGGTAACGATCGCTCCCGCAGCCACGAACGCCCACTCGCCGACGGTGACTCCCGCCACGACGACGGCTCCGGCGCCGATGCTCGCCCCTGTCCGGATCTTGATCCCGGTGGCATCCCAGTCGGCGGCAGACTTGGGGCTGCGGTCGGGGTTCACAGCCCGCGGGTTGCGATCATTCGTCAAGATGGCTCCAGGACCGATGAAGACGCCCTTGCCGACCTTGGCCGGGGCGAAGACCTGCGCCTGGTTTTGGATCTTGCAGAGATCGCCGATGCGGACACCGGTGTCGATATAGGCGCCGCCGCCGATCACACACTGGGATCCGACCATCGCCCCGGTCCGGATATGCGCCAAGTGCCAGACGTGAGTCCCCACGCCTATCTCGGCCCCAGTCTCGACTCTGGCATCGTCAGCAATCATGATTACTCGAACGCTCGCTTCCGGGTCGTCTCGTCGCGTGCAAGTGCGACGTGAAACAGCGGTTGTCGCCGTTGACTACGACCTCACAAGAGCTATCGACACGATATGGGTTCGCCCTGAGGCCTAGTGAGCCCCGGGACGCTCGATCCTGGCCATGCATTATTCCCCCGTACCGACCTCAATCGGTGGTGACACCCAAGGTACAGCGCAAACCACGTTGGGTGGCAGTCGTGGGCCGCAATAGCCGAGTAGATGGCCGAGTTTGGGGGAGAAGATCAGGCTATCGGTCATGACGCCGAGAACGACGTTCCCGGCGTGCCTCGACCCTCTCTTCGCGCACTTCAACCATGAGGCGGGCTGTGATCGTTACAAACGACACCAGCACGCCCACACCGATCAAGAGGTAGAGCATCGTGAAGACCTTTCCCGGATATGTCTCCGGGGCGATGTCTCCGTAGCCGACGGTGGTGAGGGTGACGATGGTGAAGTAGAAGCTGTCTATCCACGACAGATCCTCGAAGTTCCTGTAGAAGAGCGCGCCGCCGGTGATCAGACCGATGGCGAGAATCCCGAGGCCGCGTGACGTGGGGTCGGCGACCAGCCGCCCAACGAGCCTGCCGAAGCTCCTGAATACCAGGGCGATTCCGAGCATCGTGTCGGAACCCTAGCTCGCCGGCCGTGCGGAACGTTGTTCCATCGTCCAAAGGAGTTTGGCGCCGCCAACGAGGATCTGTGCTAGGTAGTAGCGCCAGTTGAGCAGGATCACCGCACCTCCCGACACCGCAGTCAGCGACGTCGATCTCCAGTGACGCGACTACATGTCGCGACCGCTTGTCATTGCTCCGAAGACTCATCCGACATCGGCTGCGGGACTGCCCGATGCTCGGATTCGTACACAACCTCGTAACTGGCCGCATAGTTGGATATGACCGACGAGACGAGGGCGGCGACAGGTAGCGCCGTGAAAGCACCCATCGGACCGGCAATCGCCCCACCGGCAAGCGCGGCACCGAAGGCAACCCCCCCGTTGAGACTCATGGTTTCGGCGCTGATCTTGGGGCTTAGCCAATAGTTTTCCAGCTGCTGATAGAGCAGAACGTAGCCAAGGACGATGATCCCCGCGGTCAGGCCTTGTAGCGCAAGTGTCAACAGGACGGGAATCGCACCGCCTATGTACGTTCCGATCGCTGGAATGAACACCGACACAAATGCTCCGAAGATCGCCAACGAGAGCGCAAGCGCAGTAGGAACTCCGACCAAGACCATCGTGAAGAAGAAGCCCACCCCATTAATCGCCATAAGAATCAGTCGGGAGTAGAAATATCCGCCTGTCTGCAGGATCGCCTGGTCCCAAGTCCAACCGACTCGCTGCTGGGTCTTCGGGCTGAAGAGCCGTAGCACGGCCCGCTGCACCTGCGGGGCCGCCGCGGTGAGGTAGAAGGTGAACATAGCAATGGTGGCGAGGCTGAAGATGAGCCCGATGCCGGCGGAAGCGATACCCAGTACTGCGCCAAAAGCCTCGTCGGCCCATTCGTTGAGAAGCTCGTCAGTGCTTTCCGCCAGATCCCCTGCCGTCGAAGCCCCCAGTATCTCGATGCCGAACCAGTCCTCCAACCGGTTGTCGATGTTGGTCAGCCATTGCTGCCCGTTCTCGCCAATTGCCCGGGCCAACTCGGCGATCGCCGGGATCAGCACGGCGATCATGAACGCGGCGAAAAGGAATCCCGCTACGTAGATAACGCCGACCGCCGAACCCCGCCGCCACCCGTAGCGGCTGGTGAGCGAGCGCACCGCAGGATCGAGCGCCAAGCTGAAGAAGAATGAGATGAGGACCATCGAAACCACCCCCCAGGCCGCATTGATGGTCCACAGCAACCCAAGGGTCAGCAGGATCGCCCCGATCACCTGCCAGATGGTCTTGCCCGAGATGCGAATCTCGATGACGTCGACGTTTTGCTCGACGGCATCTATGGCCAGATTCCTCTGGCCTTCTGTTCCGCTCAGGGGTGTATCCACGGCTTGCCTCTGGTGGCTATTGCAGGACCCTAAACGCCGAAGTGGCCTGCACCTGGGATTCAACGAAGGCGGAAAACCTAGCCCAGAACCGTGCTGCTATCGTTTTCGCGGAAGGACCAAGCGATCACGAGGCCAGTGCACCGTGGTCGAGCCCAGGCCATGGATGACGCGTGGCAGGCCTACATCCAGGAAGCTGCCGGAATCTCGGCTGCCGACGAGCTCACCAAGCTGGCGAGCTTGAAGGCTTCCGGCGTTGTCAGCGACGAGGAATACCAGAAGCTACGAGCGAAGGTCGTCAGCTGAACGCTTCTGAAGGCGAGAACCGGTGGTCGTACAGCAGGCGGCCACAGGAGAAGGTCACGGCAAGGACCTACGACGTCGACGAGGCGCGGAGTGTCTCGCTCGAGGAGAAAGGAAGCAAAGTGTTACGTGGCCTGATCTTCAGCCTGATCGTCTTCCTGATTGCGACGTTCCCGGCAACCTGGTTGCTGATGCTGTTCCTCGGCAATGTGGGCCTGGAACTGTCCTATTGGGCGACTCTCCCGTTGGGCATCCTCGTGTCCGCGCTGTTGGCTGGTTCTTCCTCGCAGCCCGGTCGCTAGGCCCGGCATACCCCGGCGCCCCTGCAGCGGTGGTCGGCTTGGCACTACTGTCGCAGCGCCGGTTCGGGTCCACTGCGGCCTCAACCGGCTGATAGCCGACCACGGAGGAGCAGCATGAGCGATCTCGATCGCATCTTCAGCGAGCTGTCCGAGATCTCGATGCAGCTGGCCGACCTACCCCAAGACGCCTACGACGACCGCGCCCGACTCGAAAGCCGGCGTGAAGAACTTCACAGAGAGGCTGCAACGATCAGCGAGCAAATCGGTGACGAGCGACCGACGGCGGTCATCCAGACCGAACTGGAATCCCTGCGCGATCAGCTCCGCCAGATCGAGGGTTCCGAGATAGATGTGGTTTCCCAGCACGGAGGCAGCGGTCTGGAGTCGTCAGGGGCATCCAACGCACTAGAGCTCAACCGCCAGATCGAAGCAGGTCAAGGAGCCGATGAGCTGCGCTCGCGTATTCGCCGACTCGAGCGGGTGCTCTCTGAAAGGGACGAAGCCTAGGGGAGATTGCGCGCCCAGGCCTCGAAAACATGGCCGGGCCTTCCCCCGGTTAGGAACCCCTGCAGTCTCGTCGCGTCGACCGGGGTTGCGGGTGCGTCCTGAAGCAGGGCTACGGTTAGGCGATGCAGGACAGCACCGCAGCGGCACAGCGGCGCGACCGGCAAGGAACAGGCTTCATTGTCGGCGCGACCGCCTTCATGGCTCTGGCCGTGCTGGCATTCCAGGCGATTGCCAGCCGCTCTCTTGGTCCGGATGCTTTTGCCCCGGTCGCCCTGCTGTGGACGCTCATGTTCCTGCTCCACACGATCCTGCTGCTCCCGGCCGAGCAACACCTCACCCGGGCGCTGGTCGTTACCCGCACGCCATCTCAGATCGCCAAGATCCGACGCGATATGGTGCGCGCTTTCCTGGTCGCTCTCGTGATCGGCGCCGTCTTCGTCGTTTCCACGCTGGATCGGTTCTTCGAGGGCTCTCCCGCATTTGTACTGCTGATCATCCTCATAGTGCTCTCCCGATCTCTGATGGTGGCGGGCCGCGGCGTCCTGGCCGGCCACCGCCGGTTCCGGGCATACGGGGTCTCGATCGCCCTCGAATCCACGGTATTCATGGCGGGTGCCCTGCTCGTGGCCTTGCTCGGTGGAGACGCTGCGGCGTTTGGAGCAGTCATGGCCGCCGCGCCGTTGGCCACGCTGTTGACCCGACCGTTCTCCGCGATCGAGGAAGCCGGCGAACACCATGGCGTTGACGCCCAGGCCGGATCGTTCCTGGCTTGGCTGGTTACGGCCACTGCAGCGAGCCAACTGATCATCGCGGGTGGCCCGATCGCGGTCGGATTTGTCGGTGGTGACGCGGCCGCGGTGAGCGTCTTCTTCACTTCATTTGCCCTACTGCGTGGGCCGTTGACCTCTGCCTACAACCTCGTTGCGCGTGTGCTGCCCGATTTCACGGAACTGGCTCATGGTCGCGAGCCGCAGGAACTGTGGAGATGGGCGCATCGGATTGCAGCCGGGGGTCTTGCCCTAGCCGTCGTGAGCGCGCTCGGAGCGGGTGTGGTCATGCGTCCGGTTGTCGAGGCGATCTACGGTGCCGAGTTCTCTCCGCCGCTGCTGATGGTGGTGCTAGGCGGTGCCGGCGTCGGATTGGGTCTTGGCGCACTCTTCGCCACCCAGGTCTACACGGCAGCGGCCGCTGGAGCTCATCTCACCATCGGGTGGATCGCTGCGTTGGTTGCGGCCATCGGCATTGTCATCTTTGTCGACATGGAACCGGTCAATCGGGTTGCATTGGCTTTCCTGGTGGGCGAGGGGTGCGGTCTCGTCATGCTGGGCATCGTCCTGCCCCGCTGGGCGAGACGACTGACGGTCACCCACAAACCGCGCGACGATTGAGTCCTGCGAGGGTCTCAACGTTTCAGGTGCGACTCGTTAGCTCTGTTCCCGGGAATCAGAGTCGCCGGTGTCCTTCAGCACCTGGTCGGCGAGCTGGGTCGGGGCAATCAGTGCGTACGACGTCAGCACCCACTCCTCGATGATCTCCCATCGCTCGGCGTCGGCATCGGGTTCAAGCGTGAAATCGATCCAACCGTGCCGGCCCAGCCCGTATCCGGCCGGGCCGGCCGTCGGGTCTGTGGCGACAACGGCGGCCGCTTCCTCGCGGGAGAGCTTCAGAGACATTGATGTCGCTTCGAGGTTGCTGAATAGGAAGTTCTTGCCCCTCACCCGGAAACTGGGGTGTCCTCCCCACTTCTCGATATCAACACGTTCCGCCTCCGGCAGTGAGGCAACGATCCGCTCGAGCCGTTCCATGTTGCTCACCGAAACCAACCCCTATTGGCCCTTGTAGTCGGGCGGTCGCTTCTCGATAAACGCCTGCATTGCTTCGACCAGATCCTCGGAGTACAGAAAGGCAGCGTTCCACAACGCAACGCGATCCAGATCCTCCTGAACCTTGTGATGCCGTGCGGCGTTGAGTACAGCCTTGCTTCCTTGAACGGCCAACGGTGAATTGGCCGCAATCTGTTCTGCCAGGTCGAGCGCCGCGTCCAGGACTGCTGCGGCGTGCTCGTGAACCGACGTGACGTATCCCATCTCCAGAGCTTCCGCGGCATCCCAATCACGCCCCGTGTATACGAGTTCGGCAACCCGGCCAGGATCGATGATGGACGGCAGGCGCTGCAGCGTGCCCACGTCGGCAACCATGGCGATCTTCGTCTCCCGCACCGAGAAGATGGAGTCGGCCGCCGCCAGCCGAATGTCACATGCCGTGGTGAGGTCCACTCCGGCACCGATGCAATATCCGTGGATGGCGGCGACCACCGGCTTGGGGTTGTCTGCAATCGCCGAGAACGTACGTTGCATCTTCTTGATCTGTTTGTAGGTGTTGAGACGCTTGGCGACCTCCGAGCCCGACGCGCTCCCGGTGATGGCGGCGATGTCACCGCCCATCACGGCCGGCCCAAACGCCATGAGATCGAGGCCGACGGTGAACGACGGCCCCTGTGCGGCGATGATGATTGCTCGCACCGCGTCGTCCGCACCGAGCGCGTCCATGATCTCGGGGAATTCAGTCCAGAAGGCCGGGGCCATAGCGTTGCGCTTATCCGGTCGGTCGAGCCAGACGATGGCGATATGGCCGCGTCGTTCGACGGTGACGACGTCCGAAGTCGGGTAGTTCGATTCGCTCATGGGCTCAGAGTAGAGCCTCAGCGTCCCTCACTTCCTCGGGAGTGTCGAGGCTCCTCCAAGAGCGACCGTCTTCTCCCCACGCAGTCCACCTGGTTTCGGGGACCAATGTGGTCGTGACCCTGGGGAGCAAGCTGCGTAGCTTGGACTCCCCTTCTCTGAGCATTTCTTCGAGCACCGGCAGGCATTGGTGGCGATAGACCGCACAGGTCACTTGCGGATGCGTTCCAGCCTCAGGCACGACAGCGTCGCCACTGATCTTCATCAGCTCCCGCACCGTCGCAGGGCGTAGCAGCGGCTGGTCGACCGCGGCCATGAAGACATCTGTCCGGGGAAACCTGCGTAGGACGGACGCGAGGCCCAGCGCCGGCCCTCCGCCGCCATAGTCCCGGATATCTGGGATAGCGTGGTGGCCCCTTACCAGTCCGGCCCTGCCGGCGATGACCACAGCCAGCCCGGCTTCTTCGAGGGCGGCGGCGACGTGATCGATCATCGGCTTGCCCGCAAACGCAAACATTGCCTTGTCCGCACCCATCCGGGTAGCGGCGCCCCCCGCCAAGATCACACCCATCGCTGCTGACATGTCCCCAGCGTATCGGAGCTTGCAGCGGTCGAATCATCAAGATATCCCGAACTTGCGTCGATAATGGGCTGAGATCCATCCGGGAGTCTTGAAATGAAACGGTTTTTGCCCCTGTTTGCGGTGTTGGTGCTATTGCTTTCTGCCTGCACTATTCGGTTCGATGTCCAACTCGAGGTCAACGAGGACGAGTCCGGCACATTTGCACTGTTCATGGGATTTGATGAGGAGTTCCAGCAGCTCATGGAGCAGGGGGGCGGCGAAGGACTAGACATCACCGAAGGGCTTGCGGATGTCCCCGAGGGTTGGACCGTCGAAGAAGTCGAAGAAGATGGATTCGAAGGTGTGAGGATCTCAACAGAGTTCTCCGACCTCGAAGATCTGGAGAGGCGTCTCAGTGACTTGGGCGAGGGGCAGGACTCCGGGATCGGCACGGACTTCCTTGGCGATTTCGGGCTGACCCACGAGGGTGATGAGTTCCGTTTCGAGGTCGATGTCTCCGGTCTCGACGAGGAGTTGAGCGGTGCGGTCGGCGACTCGGGCGGTGAGGATCTGCTATCCGGTCTCGACCCGGCAACCTTGTTCGAGGATCTCTTCGAGATTCGCTTCAACTTGACTCTGCCCGGCACCATCCAGAGCCACAACGCCGACGCGATCAACGGAAATACGCTGACCTGGAACGTGGATATCACCGATGAAGGAACCACGTATCAGGCGGTCTCGACGACCGGTGGCGGAGGATCGTCGCTGCTGTTGATCGGTGGTGTCGCCGCCGTCGTGGTCATCGGTGGCGGAGCAGTCATCGCCATGAATCGGCGCAGGAAGACAGCTGCAGTGGAAGCTGTCAATGCGGCACCGACGTCGTTGGATGCACCGCCGATCGACCCGGTCGACTGAAGTCCCTGCGCCGAGGATCCGCTTGGGAAGGCCTGGCGGGAGCCGGTCCTCACTTGCTGAGCGCGCACTCGTTGCGCCCGACCTCCAACTCTGAGATCTCCGCGGCGTCGGCTTCCTTGCGGCCCAGGTTGATCAGCCGAATGGTGCCGTACTCGCCGGGAGCGTCTCCGAGGTGGTCCACCACGTAAGCGACGAATTCGTCCTCGTCGGTCATCGAGACTACGGGGTCGTTCTCGAGCAGGTCGCCCAACTCGCGACGCAACGTACCGTCCTGCTGTGACTCCAGTCGGCTCGTGTAATGGGCCGGAAGCACCTCAAGCTTGGGGTCGAGCGGCGAAAGCTTGTCGCGGATGGTTGAGAACAAGTCCTTGGCCCATGGGATCGTCTGCCCCCCGAGGTCGGGGCGGCCCACTCCGGAAACGAACACAGCGTCTCCAGTGAGCAGGAATCTGCCATCGATTTCGAGAGAGGTCGACCCGGGGGTGTGGCCGGGTGTAGCGACCGAGCGTACGACCATGTCCATGTCGCCGAATGTGAAGATCGCACCGTCGACGAGTGGCTCGTACTGGAAGGCTGCATCGAAAGCGTCGCCCTCCGAGATGTGGTAGGTAGCACCGGTCAGATCCCGCAGCTCGTTTGCCAGCGAGATGTGATCGGCGTGGAGATGCGTGTCGAAGATGTCGGTGATATCGGCTCCCATACGTTCGGCCAGCGACAGATAGAACTTGGCATCCGCGGATGGGTCGACGACAGCCATGTTTTTCCCGCGAGCTCCCAGCACGTAGGACAGGCATGCCTTGGCCACGCGATCGATCTGGATCACGAAGTGACTGCCGTCGTCATACACGGTGCGGGGGATCAGCGTTACCGCCCAGGCCTCCATTCCACCGGAGAGGTTGCGCAGATTGTCCCGATCGACGACTTCAACGACCAGATCGGAGGTGTCTCCCTGAGCACACACCACGACTACATCGCGGTCTCCGGGAATGATCTCCCGTACCGCATCGTCGTTGGTGATGGCGTCGTAGTAAGGGATGTTGACGGTTTCGAGCGCTGCCTTACCCTCGATCTGCCACCGCTCGTACTCGTCGGTCTCACGCACATCGAGGATGAAAGGCGCTTGTTGCGGGTCCTCGATGATCTCAGCTAGTTCGTCGGGGCTGATTGGTCCGCTCATACTGTCTCCCTCCCCAGAGACACATGCGTGACTGTGCATACACCTTAGAGGCGCGCCGGCGCCGGATACAAGCGCTTTTTCGTGAAGAGAGGTGAAGCCGAATCAGGCCTCGGCCGGGTCGAGTTGTTCGTGCATCACCTGGCGGAGCAAGTCGACTGCCTGCACGATCTTGGGCGAGGTGAGCGAGTAATAGGCCCATTGGCCATCGCGGCGTGATGCAACCAAGCCCTTGTCGCGCAGGACCGCTAGGTGTTGCGAAACATTCGCTTGCGGGATCTCCAGGGCATCGACCAAATCGGTAACCGTCACTTCGCCATCGCGCAATGCGTCGATGATCATCAACCGTTTGGGATCAGCCAGCCCTTTGCACACGTGGGCGTGCAGCCGGGTCATCTCTCTCTCGACGGAACTCATGTGCACATATTCGTTGTGCATCGTTGTCAATGGCAAATCTCGAAATGCCGCTTGACAGGTGCCTTCCTCTTCGGCCTATATTCCGTTCCGAACATATTCGCAACTCGCGATATAGGCGAAGCCAGATTTGCCGTCGGGCTTGGCGAGCTAGTTTGTGAGAAGCGTATTGGAGGGAGTGGGACCCTGAATTACGGATTCGTCATCGACCAGACGAGCTGTATCGGCTGTCACGCCTGCACTGTCGCCTGCAAGACCGAGCACAGCGTGCCGCTCGGAGTCGATCGCACCTGGGTCAAGTACATCGAAAAGGGCTCCTGGCCGGACACCAGACGCTTCTTCTCGGTGATGCGATGCAACCACTGCGAGAACGCTCCGTGCGTGAGCATCTGTCCCACGTCGGCATTGCACACCAGGGACGATGGCATCGTCGATTTCGACACGGACATCTGCATCGGATGCAAGAGCTGTATGCAGGCCTGCCCATACGACGCCCTCTATATCGATCCCGACGAGAACACTGCGCAGAAGTGCAACTACTGCGTCCACCGCGTCGAAGTCGGACTCCAGCCGGCGTGTGTCGTAGTTTGCCCGGAGCAGGCGATCATCGCGGGAGATCTCGACGATCCCGACAGCAAGATCGCCGCAATGGTGGCGACCGACAAGCTCCAGCAACGTTCCGTCGAACAGGGCACGAAGCCGAAGCTCTGGTACAAGGGAGCCGACGCGGCCAACATCGATCCGCTCGGAGCGGTAAACCCAGGTGACGGCGGCATCTGGCGCGATCCCGCATCGTCCTGGCTCGCGGTCGATCTCACCCCTCCGACGGCTACCGCCGAATCGGCTTTGGTCACAGCCGCTCAGCCCTCCAAGACCATCAAGGAGAACGGTGGGCCGCCCCGCATCGTCTACGGCAAGGACCAGCCGATGCCTTGGGGTTGGCGGGTGTCGAGCTACTTCCTCACCAAAGGCATCTCCGCCGGGCTGACGATTGCCCTGGCTCTCGCTCTGCTGCTTGGGGCCGATCTGTCAACCGGCTGGGCGCAGTGGGGAACGCCGCTGGTGGCCGGCCTCTTCCTGGGAGTCACCGGGGGGTTGCTGGTGTGGGATCTGAAGCGACCCGACCGGTTCTACTACCTAATCACCAAGGGCAATCCCAGCTCCTGGCTGGTCAAGGGCGCCTGGGTCCTATCCGCCTACGCGCTGGTATTGGGGATCTGGTTCCTGCTCGGCATCTTTGGCGTCGATGGCCCGATCGAACAACTGGTCTGGGTCGCAGCAGTGCTCGGCATCGGCGTCGCCGGCTACACGGCATTCCTGTTCGCTCAGGCGGAAGGCCGTGACCTGTGGCAATCACCCACGCTGCTGTGGCATATGGTCGCCGGGGCGTTCGCCGCCGGTGGCGGTGCTGGTCTCTACATAGGTCTCCTCGTCGACATCGGTGAAACGGTGGAGCGAGCGTGTGCTTGGGCGATGGTCGGTGGGGCCGCGGTGCTCGGCCTGCTCGCCGTTGCCGAGATCCTCACCAAGCACCCGACGCGCAACATCGCCGACGCGGTCCACCACATGACCCGGGGCACCTTCGCCACGGAGTGGTGGCTGGGAGGCCAGTTCCTCGGAGTCGTCGTGCCGATCGTGCTCGGCGCCCTGTTTCTCGGCGGTGCCGAACTCTGGGTGGGTGCATTGGGCGGTGTAGCCGCAGCCGCTGGGGTCTGGCTTGCGGATGATGCCTTTGTGAAGGCCGGACAGAGCGTTCCCCTGGCATGAAGGAGTTGCTGTGACCGACATACCCCGTTTGATTCCCGGCGGTGAACTGATCAGCTACCCCCCTGCCGAGATGTGGGACGACTGGGAGGAGTACGACGCGCGAGCGTGGCCAACGAAGGTCAAGCACGCCTATCAGCTCGTACCGACCACCTGTTTCAACTGCGAAGCCGCATGTGGCTTGTTGGCATACGTCGACAAGAAGACCGGTGATGTGACCAAGTTCGTAGGTAACCCGGCCCATCCCGGTTCTCGCGGCCGCAACTGCGCCAAGGGCCCGGCGACCATCAATCAGGTTCAAGACCCTGAGCGGATCCTGTATCCCCTCAAGAGGGTTGGGGAACGAGGCTCGGGACGATGGATGGAAGTCAGCTGGGACGACGCACTCGATGACATCGCCGGTCGGATGCGTGCGGCCATCCAGGAAGCTCGTCACAACGAGATCATGTATCACGTGGGCCGGCCGGGCGAGGACGGGTTCATGGACCGCATCCTCAAGGCTTGGGGTGTCGACGGCCACAACAGCCACACCAACATCTGTTCGTCGGGAGCGCGTACCGGTTATGCCATGTGGATGGGTCACGACCGACCCTCGGCAGACTTCGCCAACGCCAAATTCATCCTGCTGCTGTCATCTCACTTGGAGACCGGGCATTACTTCAACCCACATGCCCAGCGGATCATGGAGGGGATGCAAGCGGGAGCCAAGCTGGCCACCATCGACCCCCGCCTCTCCAACACCGCCTCGATGTCCGACATCTGGGTATCTCCCTATCCCGGCACCGAGGCCGCCATCCTGCTCGCCGTCGCCCGGCTGCTTCTGGAGTGGGATGAGGTTGACCATGACTTCATGCGACGATGGGTCGATTGGAGGACGGCGCTGCAGGCCAAAGCTCCAAACCAACCCCAGAAGTACAAGACGTTCGTCGACTTGATGAAGCGGACCTATGCCGAGTACACACCGGAGTTCGCCGCTGAGGAAGCCGGGATCAGTCCCGACAGCATCGTCGAGATTGCCCGCGGCATCGCCGAAGCCGGGCATCGTTTCTCTTCCCACACTTGGCGCTCAGTTGGTTCGGGCAACCTCGGTGGATGGCAAGGGGCGCGCTGCCTCTGGTTCCTCCACGTGCTGACCGGTTCCGTTGGCACGGTGGGTGGCACTTCTCCCAACACGTGGGACAAGTTCAAGCCGAAGCACTGGAACATGCCTCCACCACACAACAAGTGGAACGAATTGCTGTGGCCTCAGGAATATCCGCTGGCGCACCACGAGATGTCAATCTTGCTGCCGCACCTGCTGAAGGAGGGGCGCGGCAAAGTGGATGTCTACTTCTCGAGGGTCTACAACCCCATTTGGACAAACCCCGACGGGTTCTCCTGGCTCGAGGTGCTAACCGACGAGGACCTGGTCGGTCTGCATGTGGCGCTCACCCCCACGTGGTCTGAGACGGCCTGGTTCGCCGACTACGTGCTGCCGATGGGTATTGCATCTGAACGGCATGACACTCAGTCGTACGCCACCTATGCCGGTCGCTGGCTCGGATTCCGACAGCCCGTCTTGCGGGTGGCCGGCGAGAAGCAGGGCCGCACCTTTGAGCGAACCTACGAAGCCAATCCCGGGCAGGTGTGGGAGGAGACGGAGTTCTTCTTCGACTTGTCGTGGCGCATCGACCCGGATGGAGAAATGGGGATCCGCAAGTGGTTCGAATCTCCGGAGGATCCGGAGAAGGTCGTGTCGGTTGACGAGTACTACGGCTGGATGTTCGACAACTCGGTCCCGGGGTTGCCCGAAGCCGCGGCGTCAGAAGAGCTCACTCCTCTGCAGTACATGCGCAAATACGGTGCGTTCGAGGTCGACAACAGCGTCTATGCGGTCCACGAGCGACCCAGCGACCGGGGGGTAGTGATCAAGGGCGAGGAGAAGACGGGTTTCCCCACCGAGAGCGGCAAGCTCGAGTGGTATTCGCCGACCCTCAACGATTGGGGTTGGGAAGACGCCGCGGTACCGACATATCTGAAGACCCACGTCTACTGGCGCGACATGGATATGGCCGGCAACGAACGCATCCTCCTACCGATATTCCGTTTGCCGACCCTCATCCACACTCGGTCCGGCAACGCCAAGTACCTCTACGAGATCAGCCACGGTCACCCGCTGTGGATGAACCCGGCCGACGCCGATGCACTTCGTTTCGAGACGGGTGAGATGATCAGGATCAGGACCGACATCGGCTATTTCGTGATGCGGGTATGGCGCACCGAGGGTATCCGTCCCGGAGTTGTCGCCGCCTCGCATCACCTGGGCAGATGGCGGCTGGATGACGAGCAGGGCAACGAGCGATGGTCGTCTGCGCTGGTGGACATATCGCGGCAGAACGGGGGCTGGCTGCTGCGCCAGAAGAAAGGAATCGGCCCGTTCGAATCGGACGATCCCGACAGCCAGCGCATCTGGTGGCAGGACGCCGGGGTCAACCAGAACCTGGCGTTCCCGGTGCACCCCGACCCGGTCTCAGGCATGCATGCCTGGCATCAGCGAGTGCGGCTGGCTCCCGCGGAGGAGGGTGACCGCTACGGCGATGTCTACGTTGACACGGGCAGAGCGCACGAGATCTACAAAGAGTGGCTGGAGAAGACCAAACCCGGTCCCGGCCCGGGCAATCTGCGGCGCCCGCTGTGGATCAACCGTCCGGTGAAGCCGATGCGGGATGCCTACGAAGTCCGCGGCTGAGGAGGCGGCAGCCGAGGCGGAACGCTGGGCCGGCGTCAGTGCTCGGTGGAGCGCAGCTTCCCACCCCGAGGTATGGGCGGCGCGCCCGGGTGACGAGACAGCCGTCATCCCGCAGGTCGACCCTCGGGTCGATCTGCAGCGACGGGCCCGGCGCTGGTCGTATCCGCTCGAGAACTGCGACCTGGCCGATCTCACCAGGTTTGCTGCAGCGCTCGCCCGCGCCGAAGCCGAAGCTTGGGCCGCCGGCGACGGGGTTGTAGCGACGCAAGCCTTCGAGGAACGGCGCTATCTCGCCGCAGATCGCATCGTCCCGTGGGCGGTGCCCTGGCTGCTGGCGGTCGCTGAGTATTTCCCCGGCGAGCACCGCGGCGCCGAGTCGACAGCGCAGGAACTACTCGGGTTCGGTGAACGACACCGGCTGGCTCCGGTACTGAGCGGCACCGAGGGGTTGAACCCTCCCGGCCACGACGGCTACGGACCCGCTGACGCGCCGAACAGGTTGCCGGATCGGATCGGATCGCTGTGGGGCGGGCTGGTCTTGATGTCGTCTCGGCCCGACGACCTGGAAGCTCGCTACACCGCGGCGGCCATAGCTTGGCGCGACCTAGCCGGGCGCTACCCAGGCGCGGCGCGGTACTGGCTCGACTTGGCAAGCCGGGCCGACCTGACCGCCAAGATCGCGAAATAGCCCCTTACCGACTGTCCTCCACGGCGGATCGCGGCCTATCCTCAAGGCATCGGCCGGTTGGGTTCGGTCGGATTAAGGAGGAGGATTGGGTATGAAGAGGTTCAGTTATGCGCTCTCTGCCTTATTGGGCATGGCGCTGTTTGCCTCAGCCTGCGGAGGCGGCGACGCCCTCGTTCTATGCACCGACGCGCCGTATCCCCCGATGGAGATGGAAATCGACGGTGAGTTCACCGGGTTCGACATCGAGTTGATGCGGGCGATCGCCGACGAGCTAGGTCGCGAACTCGAAGTGAACAACATCGGCTTCGATCCGATCACCTCCGGCCTGGCGATGGAGTCGGGCGAATGCGAGATCGCGGCAGCCTCGATCACCATCACCGCTGAGCGTGAGGAGAATATCGACTTCTCCGATCCGTACTTCACCGCGGATCAGTCGTTGTTGGTTGGGACCGCCTCGGGAATCACCAACCTGGCCGGCTTTGCCGGGCGGAACCTCGGCGTACAGACCGGGACAACCGGTGAGATGTACGCCAACGCAAACGCCCCAGGCGACGCCACCATTATCTCGTTCGAGAACCCGGGTGACATCTTCACCGCGCTGGCAGCCGGTGAAATCGAAGGTGTGCTCCAAGACATCGTCCCCAATGCCGACTATGTGCTGAACAACCCCGACGATGCTGAACTGGTCGAGACCTATCCGACCGATGAGAGCTACGGCTTTGCGGTCGCTGAGGAAGGTTCCGAGGATCTGCTCAACGACGTCAATGAAGCATTGGCGACCCTGCGGGAGAACGGCACCTACGACGATATCTACGACGACTGGTTCTAAACCCGGTCACACGGCGAACTGAAATGGCATGGGGCGGCTCGGTAGAGTCGCCCCATTGCTGTTCCTGAGGACAGGAGGGCTCCTTGGCTAGCGAAGCGGTACTGAAACGACGAAGGCGGCAACGCCAGGGACGCGGCGCCATGTATGGCTTCCTCGTGTTCGTGGCCATTGCCATGGTCTTTTTCGCCGATTGGGATCAGATCGCCGAAAGCTTCTTCAACGTCGAGATCATGCGCGACATGTTTCCTGAGGTCGTGACCATTGCAGCTCGGAACACCGTCATCTACACCGCATCGGCCTTTGCCCTCGGTCTGGTCTGGGCTCTCGCGCTTGCCTTGATGAAGCTGTCGTCGGTGCGGCCCTACCGATGGTTCGCCATGGGCTACATCGAGCTGTTCCGTGGCCTTCCGGCGCTGATCACGATCATCTTGGTCGGGTTCGGGTTGCCACTGGCCTTTGGCTGGAGGATCCCCGGCGGAACCCTCGGGAAGGGCGCTATCGGTCTCGGCATCGTTGCGGCCGCCTACATGGCCGAGACCATTCGGGCAGGAATCCAGGCGGTGCCGCGCGGGCAAATGGAAGCGGCCCGGTCGCTCGG
This sequence comes from Acidimicrobiia bacterium, assembly GCA_030066875.1. Lineage (GTDB taxonomy): Bacteria > Actinomycetota > Acidimicrobiia > Spongiisociales > UBA5794 > JAAETI01. The sequence goes on from JASJAS010000079.1 coordinate 18,727, forward strand.
CATGAGCCCCGGCACGGCGATGACCTATATCATCCTTCCCCAGGCCTTCCGCATCATCATCCCGCCGCTCACCAACGAGTTGGTGCTGCTGATCAAGGACACGTCGCTGCTGTTCGTGTTGGGCTCAACACCCCAGACGAAGGAGTTGACCAAGTTCGCCAGGGACGTGATGGCGGCCAAAGTGAACGCCACTCCGTTGACGGTGGTGGCGGTTCTCTACCTGGTCATCACGCTGCCCATGACCTATCTGGTGAGAAGGCTCGAGCGCAAAGCGGAGGCGGAGAAACGATGAGCGCACCCCCAATCGAGATCAGAGATCTCCACAAGTATTTCGGCGAGTTGGAGGTGCTTCGCGGCATAAGCACCACAATCCACACCGGAGAGGTGGTGTGCCTCCTCGGGCCCTCCGGATCCGGCAAATCAACGCTGTTGCGTTGTGTCAACCGGCTCGAAGAACCGACGTCGGGTTCGATCCTCATCGAGGGTGAGGACATCACCGACGAGGACGCCGACGTCGACGGGCTGCGCACCCGCATCGGCATGGTGTTCCAACAATTCAACCTGTTTCCCCACTTGACCGTGCTGCGCAACCTGCGGATCGCACAACGCAAGGTGCTCGGACGGGATACCGACGAGGCAACCAAGATTGCTGAGGAGATGTTGGAGCGTGTGGGCCTCAGCGACAAGATCGACGAGCACCCGTCCCGTCTGTCCGGCGGGCAGCAGCAACGGGTTGCCATCGCCAGAGCGCTGTGCATGAACCCGGACATGATGCTATTCGATGAGCCCACCTCGGCGCTCGACCCGGAGTTGATCGGCGAGGTTCTCGACGTGATGCGCGAGCTGGCAGAGGCCGGGATGACCATGCTCGTGGTCACCCATGAGATGGGCTTTGCCC
>JASJAS010000080.1 GCA_030066875.1 Acidimicrobiia bacterium
TAGGCGTTCTTGCCCTGATCCATGACGTAGGCCCGGTCGCAGATCTGGAGACACCGTCGCGCGTTCTGCTCGACCATGATGATGGAGACTCCGCTGTCACAGATGTCCCTGACTCGATCGAAGACGTGATCCTGGTTGGCCGGGGAGAGGCCGGCTGAGGGCTCGTCGAGCAGCAGCACATCCGGGTCCATCATCAGTGCGCGTCCCATGGCCAGCATCTGGCGTTCCCCTCCAGACATGAACCCGGCCCGTAGGTCGCTCTTTGTACGGAGGTGGGGGAATAGCTCGAGTACCACCGGTAGTCGTTCCTCCCACAGTTCGGGGTCGAGATAGAGACCCATCCGCAGATTCTCTTCTGCTGTCAGCGTCTCGAAGACATTCGCTCGCTGAGGAACGTAGCCGACCCCGCGGGCGACGAGCTCGTGTGCAGCGAGGTTGGTGATGTCCTCGCCCCGCATCGTGACGAGGCCTTCCTTGATCCTGACCAGCCCGAATAGCGCCTTGACCAAGGTCGACTTGCCGGCACCGTTCGGTCCGATGATTCCGACAAGCTCCCCCGTCCCAAGGGTCAGATCGACCCCGGTCAGGATGTCCACGCCCGGCAGGTAACCCGCCACAACGTCTTCCGCCACGATCGTGACGTCGGTCTTCGTCATGGGACCTCTCCGTGGTGACGTCCTAGGTAAGCGTCGATGACGGTGGCGTTGCTGGCAATGTGCTCTGGAGGTCCCTCGGCTATGAGCTTCCCCTGTGCCATAACGACCACCCAATCGCTGATTTCCTGCACTACATCCATGTCGTGCTCGATGAAGATGACGGTCTTACCGTCGTCTCGCAGATTCGTGATGTGGTGCAGCAGCGACTGGGTCAGAGCCGGGTTGACGCCTGCCATCGGCTCATCGAGCATGATGACATCCGGCGCCACCATCAACGCACGTGCCATCTCGAGCAGTTTGCGCTGTCCACCAGAAAGGCTGCCGGCGTACTCGTCCTTCATGTGATCGAGCCCAAAACGCTCGAGTGAAGCGAGAGCGATCTTCTCGTTCGCGGCCTCGATGTGGCGCCATCGACCGAACAGCGCACCCCAGAAGGACTCACCGACGTGATCCTTCGTTGCGACCATCATGTTTTCCATCACCGTGAGCCGGGCCAGCGACCTTGTCAGTTGGAACGTCCGCACCATCCCCGAGCGGGCAATGCGGAACGACGGGATCCCAACGAGCGGTCCTCCGTTGAGGTGCCACTCCCCGGCATCGGGGCGGTCGAAGCCCGTCAGTAGGTTGAACAGAGTCGTTTTGCCTGCTCCATTCGGTCCAATCAAGGAGGTGATCGTGCCGCGCTCGACTTCGAGGTGCTCGAGATCGACGGCGTGCAGACCACCAAAGAAGCGCTTGAGACCGTCGGCTTCGAGTATCGGATTGGGTTTGCCGACACCGGGCTCCGGGGCGACATTGGCGAGTGTCGGGTGCTTATCGAGCATCGATCAGCATCTCCTCTTTGCTCCCGAAGAGGCCCTGCGGACGGTAGATCATCAGCCACATGAGCCCAGCTCCAAACAGCGCGAACCGGATCGGACCAACGTCGGTGGCATCCAATGCGTCGAGAAACCCGATGTCCATCTCGACGATGAGTGCGGTCATCACCCCATCGAGGAACTCGAACAGGAACCAGAAGATCACCGACCCAACGATCGGCCCAAACAGAGTCCCAGGCCCTCCGAGGATGACGATCGTGAATGCGTAGAACGTGAGCAGCGGGATGTAGGCGTCGGGGTTCACGTTCTGCTGGTCGATCGCCAGGAACATGCCGGCAAGCGCCCCGATGGCTCCACCGATCATGAGGCTCTGCAGCTTGTAGCCAAATACGTTCTTACCAAGGCTGAGCGCAGCGTCCTCGTCTTCGCGAATTGCCCGCATCGCTCTTCCCCAGGGGCTGCGAGTGAGCTTCCAGAGGAAGACTGTGGCTAGGGCGACAAGGCTCCACCCGAGTAAGAGCACCCATACGGTCCGCTCGTCGAATCGAAAGCGCCCGATGCCATAGAGGCCGACAGGGATCGGATTGAGATCGAAGAACTCGTCGGCGAACCTCTGGATCCCGAAGATTCCTTTGGTCAAGGGAGCTGCCCACGACGACCGAACTGCTAGGCGCAGGATCTCGCCGGCGGCGATTGTGACTATGGCGAGATAGTCGGCGCGCAGCCGCAACGTCGGGAAGCCAAGAATCAGACCCAGTATTACCGCCGCAAGGATTCCCACGGGCACGCCGAGCCAGATTGAACCACCAAGGTCCACCGTTATGGCCATTCCATAGGCCCCGACGAGCATGAAGGCAACGTGACCGAAGTTGAGCAGGCCGGTGTACCCAAACTGCAGATTGAGACCGATCGATGACAACGCATAAGCCGCCGCAGGTACCCCGATGGCTGCGCGGCCGGCATCGATGAGGATCTTGACGATATCCATCAGCCGATCCTCTCCTTGACACCCAGCAGGCCCTGGGGACGAATCAAGAGCATTGCGATCAGGATTCCGAGTGCAACGGCAGTCTTGAACTCGACCGCGATCCACAAGGTACTCATCTCAACTGCAACACCGACGATGAATCCCCCCAGCATGGCCCCGAAAGCGGTTCCCAAGCCTCCGAGCACGACAGCGGCAAAGATGAGCAGCAGCAGCTTGAAGCCCATGTCCCACTGCACTTGCTCCGAGATCCCGAACATGACCCCACCCAGCCCCGCCAGTCCGGCACCCACGATCCAGGTGACTCGGATCACCCGTTGTACATCGATCCCCGAGGACTCGGCAAGATCGGAGTTGTCGGCAACGGCGCGCATCGCCGTGCCGAGACGGGTGTGTATCAGGAACAGACCCACGGCGAGGAGCACCACCGCGGTGAAACCGATGATCGCCAGGTTCTTCGGCACGGTTGTGATGCCCAGTATCTGTATGTCGTTTTGGATGGCGTAGTCCCGGTACGGGCGGGGTAGACCGCTGAACACGACCAGGATCAGATAGCGGATCACAAAGGACAAGCCGATGGACACCACGATCATCGGCACCAGACCTGTTCCCCGATTTCGAAGCGGTCGCCATAGCCAATGCTCTTGTGCACCGCCGAACGCGGCAACCAACAGAACTGCCGGAACGGCGGCGATCAGGATATGCCAAGCCGGTCCACCTCCGGCGGCGTTGAACCAGAACGCGATCACCGCACCGAGCGTCACTAGGTCGCCATGGGCAAAGTTGACCAGACCGGTCACACCGAAGATGAGCGAGAGGCCGATGGAGGCCAGCGCGATAATCGCCCCGAACTTCAGGCCCACCACAAAGAGGCTGCTAACTCTGGTCCAGGTGCCAACGCCGGAGACCAGCCCGGGGCCGAGGTTGAACCGGACCGTCTTGTTCTGACCTTCACGTACGTTGACGTTGGGCAACTCGAACTTCGTTGGGTCGGTTAGCGCAACTCCCTCGGGGAGAGTGTCGACGACCAGGCGGACGAGATAGGTGCCGGCACCCGGAATTGGGATCTCCCATTCCCCGTCGGCGTTGGATTCGGCGGACCCAACCGGGCTGCCATCGAGTTCAGCTTCAATGGTCACACCCGCAACGGGGGTACGTTCATCGCCGTCGATCTTCTCCAGCTCGCCACGGAGAGTCTCACCCTCAGCTAGGGCGGCAAGGGGTGAGGCAACCACCAACAGCAAGGTAATCGCCAGGACGGTGCGCACGCGTTGTGAAGCCATCAAGTCCGGGGAGTTTAGGACTGACGTCGTACGCCTTGTTTGTCGACGCGGAGTAAGAGGCCTTCGGCGTGAATCCGATGGCTCCTGGGTGGTCACAGCCCGGAACGTGAGCACCACGGTGAAGGCAACTAGTCGCGGTTTCGGTTATCCGACCACCGGGACGCGCGACATTGCGTCGGCGACCTTGGCGTCCGGGTAGTCGTAGTCGACGAGACTTCCGTTGAGGTAGGCCTCATAGGAGCTCAGATCGAAGTGCCCATGCCCACACAACGCGGTCAGGATTGTCTTGCTCTCTCCGCTCTGCCGGCAACGAACGGCTTCTCGAACCATTGCTGCCAGTGCGTGCGTCGGCTCCGGAGCCGGCACAATCCCCTCCGACCGTGCGAACTTGATAGCCGCATCGAAACACTCGTTCTGGTGGATCGCCTCGGCCTCGAGTAGACCCAGTTCGAAGATGTGCGATACCAGCGGCGCCATGCCGTGGTAACGCAGACCCCCCGCGTGGATCGGATCAGGAATGAAGTCGTGGCCGAGCGTGTGCATCTTCACCAGCGGAGTCATGCCGATGGTGTCCCCGAAGTCGTAGCGGTACTCCCCCTTCGTGAGCGATGGGCAGGAGGCCGGCTCGACACAGCGGATCGTCGGGTTCATCTTTCCGGCGAGCTTCTCGCGGAGGAAAGGGAACGAGAGCCCGGCGAAGTTGGACCCGCCGCCGGTGCAGCCGAGCAGCAGATCCGGCACCTCGCCAACCTTCTCCATCTGCTTCAGCGTCTCTTCACCGATGACCGTCTGGTGCATGAGCACGTGGTTGAGGACGGAGCCGAGCGCGTACTTGGTTTCCGGGTCGGGGGCGGCCCGCATCACGGCCTCCGAGATCGCGATGCCGAGACTTCCCGGCGAATCGGGGTCCAAGCCGAGAATCTGCCGACCGGCTTCGGTGCTGTCCGATGGGCTGGGGTGAACCTCGGCACCCCACACCCGCATCATCACCTTGCGGTCGGGCTTCTGGTCGTAGGAAGAGCGAACCTGCCAAACCTCGAGGTCGAGACCGAACTGGGCACAGGCAAACGCGAGTGCCGAGCCCCATTGTCCGGCTCCGGTCTCAGTGGTTAGCTTCTTCACACCTTGCTGGGCGTTGTAATACGCCTGTGGCACCGAGGTGTTCGGCTTGTGCGACCCGGCGGGGCTGGTGCCTTCGTACTTGTAGAAGATCTTGGCGGGCGTGTCGAGCAACTTCTCGAGTCGGCGAGCCCGATAGAGCGGAGTGGGCCGCCACAGTTTGTAGACGTCCAGTACCTCGCCGGGTATGTCGATGTACGTCTCCTGGCTGACTTCTTGGCCGATGAGTTCCATCGGGAAGAGAGGAGCGAGGTCGTCGGGCCCGATCGGCTGGTGGGTTCCAGGGTGAAGCGGCGGAGGCGGCGGCGACGGAAGATCGGGGATGATGTTGTACCACTGGGTCGGAATCTCGGTTTCGTCCAGCGTCACCTTGGTGTAATCGGCCATGGTTGGTCTCCCTCTGTGGAAAGCCGAGCGTAGTTGCGTTGGGTCGCCAAGCGCCAGGCGGCGGTCGACCATGATCACAACTCAGCCCACCGCAAGCTCCGGCAACTTTGCTCGGTAGACCCCGTAGCCGACCACAACTAGAACCAGGGCTTGGCCGTCCGTGGTGAGTTCCATGTTGTGGGCGACGTTGTCGCGGATGAAGAACTCGCCGAGCTCAGGAAGGCCGTTGTTCATCTGAGTCCACGATTCGCCTTGGTCGGGGGACACCCAGACCCCCCGACTCGAGCTGACATAGAGCACGCGGTGATCTCTGGGGTCGATGACCAACATGTAGTACTCGGCCTGCTTGGGGAGGCCGTTGGTGATAGGCGACCAGTTCTGACCACCGTCGGTCGATCGCATCACAGTGCCGCAGAAGTTGTCATGATTGCGTTCACAGAAGCCTTTGTTCTGGCCGTTCTTGGTTGCGGTGTACATGACGTTGGTGTCTTCTTGGTCGATCACTACTGAGAACGGCCATTGCTCCGGCGGCATGCCGTTGGACATATCGCGCCAGTGTTCACCCCGGTCGTCGGAGCGCATCACACCGTTGTAGGTTCCGGCGAGAATGACGTTGGGGTCGTCGGGGTGGACTGTCAGCGAGAAGATTCCGTCGTTACCCATTCCGATGTTGGAGCTTTCCCAGCTCGACCCGCCGTTGTTCGAGATGAAGAAGCCGCCGGGGAAGTGCCCCAGATACACCCGCCGTTCCTCGACCGGGTCGAACAGGAAGGATCCGTACTGATAGAGCCTGCGGTCCCAGGCATCCCACTCACCGATTCCGATCGTCATCCCGAGGTGCCGCCATTCGTCGGCTCCGGATTCGAGCATGTAGACGCCATAGCCGCCCGTGCCGGCGAAGACTTGACCCGCTTGGGATATCTCCAACGCGAGGATCTCGCTAGTGCCAAGCCCTTCGTTGCGGGGCTCCCACGTTGAACCGCTGTTAGTCGATACGAAGACACCCTGGTCGGCAGTCGCCAGCCACAATCGGCCGGTGTCGTCGACGACAACATGGGTGAGTTCGGCTTTCATCAGCTCTTGGTTGCTGCCGTAGGTACCAAGTGGTCTCCACGTAGCGGCGCTGTTCTCGGACACGAATACACCGTGTCTGTAGATCGACAAATACAACCGATTCGGGCTTATCGGATCGAGTGCCAGGCTGTAGTAGCCCTGCAGAACCGGATCGGCGACCTGGAAACTCGGGATACCAAAGTTGCTCTCGATCCAAGTCGCCCCACCGTCATCCGAGCGGAACACGCCACCCGGATAGGAGGAGGCCCATAGGCGGCCAGGGTCTGACGGGTGGGCTTCAATCCGAATGTTGGCGATATCGGACTCGGGCCCAATTCCGACCTTCCAGTCGATGCTCGGGTTGGGCCGAGTTGGCGAGATCTGCAAGGTGCCCACTGCAACACCAGCGCCGAGCGTACCCAGCACGACTGTGTCGTCGGTCAGGGCCATGGCACCGATGTTCAGGAACCCGAGCCCGGCACTGGCTGGTGTCCACTCGGCACCCCCATTTGTCGAGACGTACACCCCGGTTTCTGTGGCGGCGAGCAGCGTTCCCGATTCCGCGTGTCGGGCCAGCTGCTTGATCGGACTTCTGAATGGGTCTCCGGTGAGAAGCGGCTGCCAGGTTTCTCCTTCGCCCCACCTGTAGATGTTGTTCACTACGGACGAATCCCCGATCCGGGACCCGAAGTCGATATCGATGTCGGATCCGCCAGCAACCAGCAGACCGCCCTCGTCGATCATTAGGTGATTGAAGCCCATGTCGGGCAGTTGCCCGGAGATCTCTGTGGCTACGTCACGGTGTATCTCGTAAACGCCGGAGAGGTGGGTGACGGCGTAGACGGCATCGCCTTGGTCGGCAAATGAGAGTACTGACCTGCTCATCCCCGCTATTGGGTGTGGCCCATCGCGACCGATCCGAAACGTCGATCCGGATTCAGGAGCCCCGGCAAATACTGCCAAGCCGTCAGGAGTACGATCCAGCAGCGACACATACAACCCCTCGTCGGTCTGGGCCATCGCCATGACGCGGTAATGCATCGCATCGTCGAACTCGAGGAGAGGAGCCCAAGTCTCCCCGGAGTCCCAGCTCTCCCAGACAACCGGGCGGGTGCGGTCACCGATCAAGATGTGGTTGGTCTCGAGCGGGTCCACGACGATCGCAGCCACCGACACTGTCGGCGTCTCTAGCTGTGTCCAGGTCGCCCCTCGGTCGCCTGATCGGTACAAGCCGTCGCCCCACGGAGCGGCGAAGACGACGGTTGAGTCAGCAGGGTCGATGGCAACCGCGTGCACCGTGACAAAGCCAAAGCCGTCGTTGTGGAGCGATGCCCATGTATCGCCTCCATCCCGGCTTGCCCACACTCCAGGGTTGGTGCCGGTGACTCCGGCATACACGTTGTAGGGCTCCCCCGGCCCGATCGCAATGTCGGTAACCCCGGTAGCGCCGGGAACCCGCAGAACCTGCTCCCACGCTTCTGGCTGGCCTTCTGGGCTTCCCCGATATCGCCACACCGCGGCGAAGTCCTCGAACTTCTTTGGCGAATACGAGGCAAACAACGTGCCGTCGGGAGCGGTTTCCAGGTCATATGCGTAGTCGGGTGACTTGAGCATGTTGAACCAGAAGTCCTCGCCCAGGCCCAGTGGGGCACCCCCTGGCGCCACTCCGGTCATCGCCGACACGTTCGTGCCCAGGTTTGCAGAGAACAAGACGTCCTCATCAGGCGAGAGGCTGAGACTGTGAACTCGGTTTCCTGCGAACTCCGCTGCTGGCTGCTGCCAAGAATCGCCTCCATCTTCGGTGCTGAAGAGGGTTGTTATCTCCGACATGAACACCATGTGACTGGGGTCGTGGGGGTTGATCCCCACATCGTCTGCCATGTCGCCGGTAGCCGACATCCGCCTCCAGGTCTGCCCCCCGTCGGTGGTGATTTGTGCCGGATCGCCGAGGTTGCCTGAGGCGATCATGACGTTGGGATCCACCGGGCTCACGTTGATGTTGCCCATCGCCGGGCTGACGATCCCCTCCACCGCTGCCTGCCAGGTCTGCCCACCATCGAGCGAGCGGGCGATGCCTTCGTGGTCGAGGTAGGGCTTGGTGTAGATGACCCCCGGGTGGGCCACGTCATAGACGAGTTCCTCAATGGTGTGACCAGCCGTGAATCCGGAGATCTCAGGTTGCACCCGGTTGAGCACGACGCTGGGATCCGCTTTGTCGAGCTCGGCAATGCTGAAGTCGACGTTGGACAGCACATACCGATCCTCGAGAACTTCAACGTCTCCGATGGTGTTAGAGATGATGTCGGTGATACCGGTCAGTGGTTGCCAGGTAAGACCCCCGTCACGGCTGACCCTGGCGAGGTCGGTGAGCGGGAAGGCAGGCCCATCGGTCTGGTTGACGTGTGCGAGAGCAAACGTCAGACCCTGGTTATGCCTGATCTTCTGGACGACTAGCGGCTCCGGAAAACCCGGATTGATCGACTGCCACGACTCACCGTGATCACGCGATAGGAAGACCTCGGAAGCCTTGAAGTTGACGTCCGCCGCCCCACCCCCGAGCGCGACAGTTGCCAGGACCGAGTCGCCGACAACGAGGAGCTCGTCAATGGTGATGTGAGTTGCCTCGGAACCCACGCGCGAAGCCAACGCTTCGTACGGTGGAGTGACCTCCACCCAGTCGGCTCCCCCAACGGGAGCTCGATCTGTGGTGCTGGCGCGCCATAACTCGACCCGGGGCTCACCGAGCGGTTCCGACCAATTGGACGCGTAGATCCATTCGTCGTCGGCCGCCACACCGAAACAGACCCGCGGCAGCGGTACCTCCAATCCGTCGGGTTGGAGCAACACCAACCCGTGTATGCCACACGTGTAAACGCCCTCGGGTGCAAAGGCGACGGAAGTGATGTCGCGAACAGCCTCGGGGGCCTGCCGAGTCCAGCTCTCACCCTGGTTACTGGTCCGGTAGAGACCGGGCCCGGATATTGCATAAACGTGCTCCGGCCGGTACGGGTCCTGTACAACATGGTTCACTCGCCCGCCGGGTGGCCCATTCAGCGATTCCCACTGCAGCTCGGCGATTTGCAGCGTCGGTTCGACACTTGGTGCCGGACGATCGGGTGCGGCAGTCGTCTGCGGCGGAGGTGTTGTCGGTGGGGCCGTGGTTGTCGTCTCTTCTGATCCACTGCTGGTGCAGGAGACGAAAAGGATGGCCGCGAGCCCGAGAGTCGCGGCCCTGGAGTTCCACCCGTGCCCCATCTATCGACCATATTCCTCCAGAAGGAGGCCGACAAGAGGGTTTCGGTAGTGTCTCCGGCAACGTCTGGCTGTTCCGTTGGCCCTTCGTTGCGTCCTGCGCGCGACAGAAGGAGTGACTCGCGGGGGTCCAGGATGCAAAGGCCATCTATCTGGTCGGGCTGGCCGGATTTGAACCGGCGACCTCTTGACCCCCAGTCAAGCGCGCTGCCATGCTGCGCCACAGCCCGATGCCGACCACTGTCGGCAGACGGCAACGATAGCGGATTGGTGTGAGATCCAGCCGGGAACTCACACCAAGTGTGTCGCCTCAGCCGATGGATAGCCAGACCGAAAACCTGTGGCAGCAGCCGTCGACCAGGTTGAGCCGACAGGCACCACCAGCTCGACGGGCTCGTCGGTCCTACAGGGATGTCCCTTGACAACGTGGAGAGTCGTTGTGTCACTGCGTCGGTGCAGAGCATACGAATACACGGTCTGGTGGCCTTCGTGTGCGCAGACTCCGGTCTCTCCGTCGTCGTGAGAACGCTGCAACGCGAGCACATCCGCAATACCCCTGGCGGCCTTCAGGCGGCGTTGAGCCGACACTAGGCGGCTCTCGGTTGTCGGACTCCCCCGCTGCTCGCCAGGCACTGCAAGCTGTAGGTGATGATTCGAACGAGCTGTTGCTCCGCTGCAGGGAATCGCAGCAACCGCGCTACCGCGTACCTCAACCACTGCGCTCGTGTCCGCATCGATCATGATGATGTTGGCCCACAGGTACGGCTGGCTCGCAGCTGCGGCTTGGACTGCAGCGATTGCTTCCTCAACTCCCCCGCTGGTACGGAGTGCAACTTCGACCAACTCGTCATAGTTCGCATTTCCTTCGGCCCCGTGCACGTTGGCGTCGGCGCACATCAGCCCTGCCGGGTTGGTGCCAAGGGATACTCCCGACATGACATCGTTGGCGGCGTCCGACGCTGCCCAAGTAGCCAGCCCGGCGACTCCGAACAGATTCGGCTCCACCACGAGGCGATCTTCAAACGTTCTCCGGGCGAAGTCCTTGTTCTTGAAGAGGATGTACCCCTCGTCATCGAAGCGGCTGACTCCAATCGTGCACATAGCGCCTACGCCAGTCTCAAGATGTCGCTCTCAGCGAAGATCGGGCCCAACTCGAGGTTCAATGGTGGGCTGGCGTATACCTGCGGCGGGACCGAGATATCGGCTAGGTAGAGTTCCCCGACATTCCATACCGCATCGGCACTTCGGAGGCCTTCCTTGGGAAGGGCCAGGGTCATGGTCGCAGTCGCCTGAACCGAGGGTGTGTGAAGAGTCCCCGACGTCGTGTCGAGCCCAGATGGGGTATCGAGTGACAGAACCGGAGCGGCCGCGTCGTTCGCCCATTGGATCAGCTCGGCCGCCCTCCCGCGAGGTGCGCCCTGCAGGCTGTAGCCGATGATCCCGTCGACGATCAGGTCGGCAGTGGCAAACGGCAGATCGGTGAGCACGATCGAAAGACCAAGCCCCTCGAGGATTCGCAATTGATCTGCCGGGACTGGTCGCATTCGATCTGCGCCGCCGGTCACGGCCACCCTTACGTCGGCGCCCCAGCCGTGCAGCCGCCGGGCGCAAACCAAGGCTCCTCCCCCATTGCCCCCGGTACCGGCCAGTACCACCACCGTCTTGGATCGGGGGTCTCCGCTGAGGAAGCGCGCCCTCGCCAGATGAGCCAAGGAACGCCCGGCGTTTTCCATCATGCGGGCTAGGTCGATCCCGATATCCTCGATCATGGCGCGGTCGACCTCGATCATCTGCTCTCTCGTGAGGTAGGGAACCTCCACCTCGGCCCAAGGAATCTCCACACCGACCTCCTTAGAGCTTGTCGATCACCCAGCCGATGCCCTGCAGCAAACGCCAGCCGAGATAGAGCGCGGCCAAAGTGAGGATGATCATGAACCCGATCGGCCAGGACTCCTCGTCAGCGCCTGGTTCCCCCCTTGGTGCGCCGTCGCCGCCAGGTCCCCCAGCGAGCGGAGGACTATCAGGCGACCCAGTCCCACCCTCGTTGCCTCGTTCCGTATCACTCATACCGGCGGTACCCCGTGCCGCCGTTCCGAGAACGCTCTGCTCTTGCGAGCTGCATAAGCCAACCGCTCCAGAATCTCGAGACGCAGATCCTCGGGTTCCACGACCCCATCGATGATCAACTCGGACGCCACCCGCATCAAGTCGACATCCTCGTTGTACTCCGCCTGTTTCTCCGCAACGAAGGCGCCTCGTTCCTCTTCCGGAAGCGCCTGGATCTTGTTGTAATACACCGCGTTGACCGCGGCTTCCGGACCCATGACGGCGATCTCGGCGGTGGGCAACGCCAGGGTCACATCGGGCCGGAACCCGGGTCCCGAGAATGCGTATAGGCCGGCCCCATAGGCCTTGCGAACGATGATCGACAGACGGGGCACGGTTGCTTCAGCGATCGCGGTGAGCATCTTCGCCCCAGCCCGGATGATGCCCTGCCTTTCGACGTCGGTCCCGATCATAAAACCGGGTACATCCGCGAAGAACACGAGCGGGATGTTGAATGCGTCACACAACCAGATGAAACGTGCCGCCTTGTCTGCGGAGTCGACAAAGAGAACACCTCCGAGATGCTGCGGCTGTGATGCAACGATTCCCACTGGTTGTCCGTCGATGCGGGCAAGCGCCGTAATCACCTCTGGAGCGAACAGCTCCTTGACTTGGAGCAAGCTGCCTTCGTCGAAGATGCCGCGGAGCAGGTCGAGCATGTCGTACACGGCGTTCGGCTCCTCCGGAAGCATCTCCTCCGGCTGGTACTCGGGGTGAGGGGGGACGCCTTCGTAGCTGATCGGCAGCATGCGGAAGTTGTCAGGCATGTATGAGAAGTAGAAGCGCGCCCATTCAATCGCCTCTTCATCGGAATGCACCAGGGCGTCACCGCATCCCGAAGCCGAGCAGTGCATCCTGGCTCCGCCGAGATCTTCGAGGGTCGTCTGCTCCCCAATGACCATCTCCGCCATGCGAGGTGAACCGAGATACATCGAAGCATTGCCTTCCACCATGATGACAACATCGCAGAACGCCGGAATGTAGGCACCGCCTGCGGCGGAGGGACCAAACAGACAGCAAATCTGCGGCACGCGACCCGACAGTCGCACCTGGTTGTAGAAGATCTTTCCGGCACCACGACGCCCGGGGAAGAGATCGATCTGATCAGTGATGCGGGCTCCTGCCGAGTCGATCAGGTAGAACACCGGCAGCATTTCGTCATAGGCGAACTCGAGCGTGCGAATCATCTTCTCGACGGTGAGCCTGCCCCAACTCCCTGCCTTCACGGTTGGGTCGTTGGCTATCACGGCGACGGGACGCCCATCGACGGTGCCGCGCCCGGTGACGACGCCGTCGGCGCCGAGGTCTTCGCTTGTGGCATTGGCCAGAAGTCCGTCTTCGACAAAGCTCCCCGCATCGAGCAGTAGGTCGACACGGTCGCGCACAAACAGCTTCCTCTGGGTCTTCAGTTTGTCGTGATGGCGTTGTGGACCGCCCCGCTTAGCGACCTCGGCCGCATCACGGAAACGCTCGAAAGGTCCCACCTCGCTCACGGCTGCCTCCGACTGTGTCGGCGTCTGGTGCTCAACAGCACCGGGGTTCCCATGAAGTCGTACTCCTCGCGTAGCCGGTTCTCCAAATAGCGTAGGTAATCGTCGCCGATGTCGCCTCCTCGGACGAAGAGGACGATGCGGGGCGGTTCCGTGCCGGTCTGGGCCGCATAGATGATCCGCGGGCGCTTGCCCTTCTTGACCGGTGGCGGGTGCGCCTGATGCCAAGCCCGGATCAAGCGGTTCAGCTCGGCCGTCGGAATCCGGCGCCGCCGATTCTCCAGTACCGCCCGAATCGCTGCGGGGAGCCGGTGCAGGCGACTGCCGGTCTTTGCCGCCATCCGCAGCACCGGCGCCCAAGCCACGAAGCCCAGCCGGTCGGCAACCGAATCCTCCGTGGCGAAACGCTCCTCGTCATCGACGATGTCCCATTTGTTCAGGAGCACCACCAATCCGACCCCTGCTTTCTGGATCTCCTCGGCAAGCCGCTGCTCCTGGTGGGTAGCCCCCCGAGTCCCATCCACGATTAGCAGAGCGACGTCGGCACCCTGCAGCGTTTCTCGGGCCCGCAGCACTGCATAGAACTCAACATCGTCCTTGATCTTGGTGCGTCGCTTGATCCCAGCGGTGTCGACGACCTCGAAGGGCTCGCCGTCGAGTTCGACAATCAGGTTGATGGGGTCACGGGTCGTGCCGGGTTCATCGGAAACCAGCACCCGCTGGCTACCAGCAAGCTGGTTGAGCAGAGTCGACTTCCCAACGTTGGGCCGGCCGATGATCGCCAGCCGCGCCAGGTCCGTTGCCGCTGGTTCCTCGTCCTCGAAGACCGGCAATGCATCCACCAGTGCGTCCAGGAAGTCGCCGGTGCCCCTGCCGTGTTGGGCGCTGATCGGCATGGGCCCGCCGAGACCCAGTGTCCACAGATGCTCCAGGTCCTCCTCCTGGCGGGGACCGTCAACCTTGTTGGCCACGAAGATGTACGGAACCTCGCTGCGCAATAGAAGCCGGGCCACGCCCTGGTCGTCATCGACGACAGCCGACGTCGCATCGGCAACAAAGATCACAAGGTCGGCTCCACCCACCGCGATCTCCGCCTGCTCCCGGATGTTCATGGTCAGCTCCTCATCAGGTCTGACTTCCCAGCCCCCGGTATCGATGAGCAAGAACCGGCTTCCTTGCCACTCGGCTGTGAACTCCCGCCGATCGCGAGTGACTCCTGGTTGCTCGTCGACGACCGCCGCCTTGCGTTGCAGAATCCGGTTCACCAGTGTCGACTTGCCGACATTGGGTCGCCCCACCACGGTGACCACCGGCAAGCGGCTCATGCCAGTGCTCCGCCAAGCAATCCGGCCACGGTCGGTTCGACCACGTCGACCGGAGCCTTCGTGACGGACGTCACCTCTTCGATTGGCACGTCATCGAGAAACCTGCCTCCTGGCATGGCGCTGTTGGGGAGCAGGTAGCGTCCCGCCGGCTGGCTGTCAGACCGCAGCGCATTGGCGACATCGCTTCCGACCAGCAGACCGGCCACAGCGACGTTCCCGCCGAAAAAGTCGTTCCTCACGGGCAGAAGTCGCAACGCTCGGCGGGTCAGGCGCTCGAGGCGTGGCATGAGGTCGGCAAACATCCGTCCACCGTACTCGCCGGTCACGATGACCACGGGACCCTGCTCGCCCGAACCGACGCCACGCCGCTCCGGTCGGGATTCGCGATACCCTTCGGCTGGGGCAGCCGGAATCTCTCGCCAGGTGCCGGTAACGTCGGGAATGGCGTTGGCTCTACCCGCTTCGACGCTCTCGAGTTCGTCGAGGAAGCTACGGATCATCCCGATTCCGTTCTCATGCTGGTCGAATCCCTCGTATGCCTCCGATATCGGTATGGCTTGTCCTGCCACCAGGTAGAGCTCGTCCGATGCAAAGAACAGCCGTCGATCCAGGTGCGCGATGGCTTGGTCTTGCCAGTAATGAACGATATCCAGGTCGGCCGCGGCAGCCTCGGCGGTATGGGTTGCCAGCGTGGTTTCTCGCCCGTGCCTGGAGAGCCCGAGCGGAACCACACCCACGGTGGCCAACTCCGGATAGCGGATCAGTATCTCGGCACAGGTGTGCTCCAGGATCTCGCCCGAGTTGACCCCGGGACACAGCACGATCTGGCCGTGGACTTCCACGCCGTGGTCGAGAAGCGCCCGCAGCCAGCGCAAGCTGGTTCCACCCCGGGGATTGCGCAGCATCGACGCGCGAATCGTAGGGTCGGTCGCATGGATCGAGACGTACAGCGGACCGAGTCGCTCCTCAACAACCCTGCTGAGGTCGAGTTCAGTGAACCGGGTCAGCGTCGTGAAATTGCCGTAGAGAAAGGAGAGTCGGTAGTCGTCGTCTTTCAAGTACAGCGAGCTTCTCATTCCGGGAGGCAGCTGATAGATGAAGCAGAACTCGCAGTGGTTGTCGCACGTCTGCACCCTGTCGAAGATCGACGCGCTGAGGCGCAAACCGAGCGGAGCACCAGGCTGCTTCTTGATCCGCACATCGCGATCAGTGCCGTCGCGTCTCACCCCGAGTACAACCGACGCATCATCGACGAGCTGCTGGTACTCGATGACATCGGTCGGTACGACACCGTTGACACGTAGCAACTCATCGCCGGATTGCAGACCGGCTGCGTCGGCAGGACTGTTCGCAACAACTTCCAGGATCGTCGGATTCGACATGAGACGACAGAGGATAGAACCCGCCTTACGCCACGGCGGCAGTTGAGGTTCGCTGCGAGGCACTCTCGCGGCCGGTAGGACGGACCAGCACTGCCATTGCTCCGCTGCAGGGAGACCTAGCATTGGGACATGGTCGAGAAGGTACTGCTCGCTCAACCGCGTGGGTTCTGCGCCGGCGTGGAGATGGCCATCAAGGCCTTGACGTGGATGGTCAACATCTTCGATGAGCCGGTCTATTGCTATCACGAGATTGTGCACAACCAGGCCGTTGTTGAAGCCTTCGAAGCCGCCGGCGTCGTCTTCATCGACGACATAGCCGTCGTGCCGGAAGGTCGCCCCATCATGCTGTCTGCGCACGGGTCGGCTCCGGAGATCGTGGCGGAAGCTACGCGGCGCGCCGCAGTGATGGTCGACGCGGTTTGTCCGCTGGTTACAAAGGTGCATCACGAGGTGAAGCTGATGGCCGGACGTGACTACGACATAATCTATGTCGGTCACGAAGGCCACGACGAGGCGGTCGGCGCCATCGCCGAAGCCCCCGAAGCGGTCACCCTCGTGGACCCGGAGCAAGGCCTGGGCTCCTTCGCTGCCCGGGATGCCTCCAAGGTCGCCCTACTCGCGCAGACCACCCTCGGGATGCACGAATGGGAAGGGGTGCTCGACGATGCCAAGGCCCGCTACCCGGCGTTGACCACCGCCAGGAGAAGCGACCTCTGCTACGCCACCACCAATCGGCAGACGGCGGTGACGGAACTCTCGGCTCGTACCGACCTGATACTCGTCGTTGGCTCCGAGAGTTCATCCAACACCCAAGCCCTGGTCCGGGTGGCCCACAAAGAGGGTACAACAGCACATCGAGTGGATGGCCCGGCAGATATCGATCCAGAATGGCTCATGGGGAAGAAGGTGGTGGGAGTCACGGCTGGCGCATCCGCTCCCGACCAGAGAGTTCGTGAGGTGATCGATGCGATTGACCCCAGCAACGGCGTCTCGATTCTCTCGATAACCGACGAGGATGAGTACTTCCCATTGCCTCCTTCCCTGCGACGGCTGGTGAAGACCCTGCAAGCTGCTGTGGAGGCTGCGTTTGCCGTCCGTGAGCAGGGAAAACCAGGACCCATAGAGCGTGACCCGGAGTACTCAGCTACCGGTGCCCTCGATCTCCTCGGCGTTTGAGCCGGTGCGGCCCTCGGCAACGAGCTCGAGGATTGCTGCCACCACCTCTTCGACATCCATGACGGATGTATCGATCTCCACGGCGTCCTCCGCCTTGCGCAGCGGTGATGCTTGCCGGGTCGAGTCGGCGTGGTCTCGTCTATGCAGATCAGCTGCGATTTCGGAGACCGAGAGCTGAGAAGCCTCAGTGTCCCCGGCGCGACGTGCCGCTCGCACCTCGGGTGAGGCGGTCAAATACACCTTGACCAGCGCGTCGGGGAAGACAACGGTCCCGATATCTCTACCTTCGACGACGGCTTGGCCGCCACGATCGGCGACCCATTGCCGCTGTAGCGCGACGATGTGCTGACGTACCCTGGGATGTGCCGAAACCGGTGTGACTGCTTTGGTCACGCCTTCGGAGCGGGTCGCGGCGACAACCGGTTCACCGTCGAGGAAGATGACACCGTCTTCGTAGGCGATCTCGCTGCTCTGCACGGCCGCCAGGACGGCCGGCTCATCATGAGGGTCTACGCCACCGCGCAGGGCAGCCACCGCCGCCGCCCGATAGGTGGCTCCGGTATCGAGGTATTCGATGCCGAGCAGCGTCGCCAGCCGCCGGGTCACCGTGGTCTTGCCAACCCCTCCAGGCCCGTCTATTGCGATGACCACAACGCCTCCAGTGCCTCGAAAAACCGCGGCCAAGACACGGCCGCGGCCTCGGCTCCGGCGATCGTGACCGGCCCTGTCGCCGCGGTTGCTGCGATGGCCCCGGCCATGGCGATCCGATGATCACCCTCGGCGCGGATAGTGCCCCCTTCCAGCCAGCCGATCCCGAGTACCTCGAAGCCGTCCTCGAGAGCCTGCGCCCCGCCTCCCAGCGAGTTGATCATGGCAACCGTCGAGGCGATCCGGTCGCTTTCCTTGGCGCGCAGTTCTGCCGCGTCGAGCACTCTGGTGGTGCCTTCCGCGTATGAGGCGACCACTGCGACCAGGGGAAGTTCGTCAATCGACGCGGCCGCCAGCGCCCCCGACACCGTCGTACCCCGCAAGCCACTGCCGGTTACCGCCACAGTCCCGATCGGATCGCCGAGGATGGCTCCGGTCACTTCGCCGGCCACCGTGGCCCCCATCGTTTCCAGCACCTCGAGGAAACCGATACGCCCGGGATTCAGAGAGATGTTGGGGGTGACTACCTGGGCACCCTCGATAATCGCTGCGCTTGCCCAGAGAAACGCTGCCGAGGACGGGTCGCCCGGAATCACGTAGTGATAGGCCGGGACTTCACCTGGGTAGATCCGCAGCGTGTTGGCATCCTCCTTCCGTCCAAGACCCATGGCCTCAAACCAGCGCTCGGTGTGGTCCCGAAACCCCGGTGGGCTGGCGATGGTCGATTCGCCTTCGGCGCGCACGGCCCCAAGCGCGAACGCCGACCGGACCTGGGCCGAAGCAATCGAGATATCCACGTCGGCGGCCCGCGTTGGGCTGCACCCGGTGATGGTGATCGGTGCGGTGCCCTGCTCTGAAAGGTTCACCGTTGCGCCGAGGGCTTGCAGCGGTTCCACTAACCGTCGCATTGGACGACGGCTCAGCGACTCGTCCCCCACCAGCGTTGCCTCCAGGGAAGAGCCACTGAGCGCTCCCGCCAGCAGCCGCATGGTGGTTCCCGAGTTTCCACAATCGATAGGCATATCCGGGATAGGCCAGGCGTCGATCCCGGGCGACTTGAGCCTCGGTCCGTCGACTTCGACACCGAGCTGCCGTACAGCATTTAGCGATGCTGTGACATCTGCGCCCGTTGCCAGCCGCTCAACCGTGGAGACGCCTTCCGCCATCGCGGCCATGATCACGGCACGGTGCGAAAGGGACTTGTCGCCGGGGACCTCTATCCCGGCGGCAAATGCCCGGCCCGGGCCGTTGACGATCCTGTCCACGCTGCTGCTCATTTCAGTCCTGCTCGACGATTGCGGGGGCATCTTGCCACGTAGCACTAGCCGCCGAATACAGGGAGTGGATCTCCTTGGTGCGAAGGGGGCGAGCCGATCCCGGCTTCAGATTGGGATCCCGAATGGGGCCAATCGCAATCCGCACGAGGCGTGTCACCGGGTGCCCGATCCGGTCGAGCATGCGACGTACCTCCCGCTTGCGGCCCTCTGTCATTATCAACTCAACCAACGCCTCACCGGCATATTCGTCCAACAGCCGCGCCGCCTTGGCGCGAGCGATGCCGTCGTCCAGCTGGATACCGCGTTCGAGCGCTCGCAAGGTTCTTCTGTCCGGTCGCCCCTCGACCCGTGCCACGTAGGTCTTGGTCACCTGGTTGCGGGGATGAGTGATCAGATCAGTGAGAGTCCCATCGTTTGTGAGTAACAGGAGCCCCTCGGAGTCGGCGTCGAGTCGGCCCACCGGGTAGACCCTCGTTGGAGAATCGACGAGGTCGACCACGGTCGTGCGCCCTTGTGGGTCGTGCACTGTGCTGATGGCGCCCGACGGTTTGTTCAGAAGGATGTAGACGAGCCCTGGCCTCACCGGTAATGGGACGCCGTCGATGGCGATTCGTGCAGTGTCCGGCTCG
This sequence comes from Acidimicrobiia bacterium, assembly GCA_030066875.1. Taxonomy (GTDB): domain Bacteria; phylum Actinomycetota; class Acidimicrobiia; order Spongiisociales; family UBA5794; genus JAAETI01. Next base: position 19,587 of record JASJAS010000080.1, read on the forward strand.
GCCCTATCTCCCAGAACTGCGACCCGGCCGTCCAGAGTCACCCGCCCCGCCCGGATCACTTCCTCGGCGCTTCGCCGGGACATCAAGCCCGTGTGAGCTATCAGCTTCTGGAGTCTGTCGATGGCTCCTCCGACCGGAAAGGTCTCTCCAATGCGTCCACAACGTCGGCGGGCGGCACATGGTCGGCCAATGGGGGCAGCTCTTCGAGCGAGCGCAGCCCCAGCTTCTCGAGAAACAGCGGTGTCGTGCCGTAGAGAAAGGCCTGGCCAGGTCCGGGGGCTGTACCGATCTCAGCGATGAGCCCCCGCCTCTCCAAAGTGCGGAGTGCTCGCTCCGAGTCGACCCCGCGGATCTCAGATACCTGTCCTCGTGACACCGGCTGTTTGTATGCCACGACCGCCAGTGTCTCCAACGCGGCCTTGGAAAGACGCGCTACTCGCTCCGACGCCGCAAACTTCTCCAGGTAGTCGCGAGCATCCGGATGTGTGTACAAGCGCCATCCGCCGCCGAGCTCCCGCAGGACCAAGCCGCGTCCCTCGTCGTGAAGGCTCTGCGCATACGCCGCCAGCTCGGCCTCGACCTCGTTCAAAGGCCTCTCCAGCACCTCGGCGAACTCACCGGCCGGGATGGGGTCTTCTGCGACGAACAGCATCGCCTCGAGCACCGCACGCAACTCCATCATGCGCTCCACTCGCTTCGCTGACCCGCGTCAAAGGCATCAACATCCTTGCTGACT
>JASJAS010000081.1 GCA_030066875.1 Acidimicrobiia bacterium
ATGACCGACCTGGTCGCACGTCAGAACCAAGTAATCGCCCGGCTGTTCGCCTTTGAAATCGATGACGAGGTGGTTGCCTCCGAGGGATCATGGGTGATCACAGCCGGGGGCCGTCGCATTCTCGACTTGACCTGCGGGATTGCCGTTTCAAACCTCGGTCATCAACCCGCCCATGTGAAACGCGCAGTCCTCGAGCAACTAGACCAGGTATGGCATTCCGGGGCGACATTCCGGTACGAGTCGATAGTCCGCTTTGCCGAGAACCTGCGGGAAGTGACCCCGGCCGGAATCGAGTCCTTCATGACCATGAACTCGGGCTCCGAAGCGGTGGAAGGCGCAATGAAGCTGGCCCGAAAGACGAGCGGACGCCAGGGGATCATCACATTCCGCGGCGGGTTTCACGGCCGTACTATGGGCTCGGTCTCCTACACCACCTCGAAGGCAAAATACCGCCAGGGCTATCACCCCCTCGTGGGTTCAGTGTTCGTCGCTCCTTACCCGTGGCCGTTTCGCTGGCAGATGGATCAGGAGGCGGCAACGGCGCGGGCACTCGAGGAACTCGACTACATGCTCAAGCATGAGATCACTCCCGATGAGGTCGCGGCATTCCTCGTCGAGCCCATGCAGGGCGAAGGCGGCTACTACCCGGCCGGGAGAGCATTTCTCCAGGGGCTGCGGGACCGCGCCGACGAGTACGGCATCCTGCTGGTCATGGACGAGGTGCAGACCGGGTTCGGACGCACCGGAGACTGGTTCACGTCGCAGGTATATGGGATTCGCCCCGACATCCTCGCGATGGGGAAAGGTATCGCCAACGGGCTTCCGCTATCGGCCTTCGGGGCATCCAAGGAGTTGATGGATACATGGCCTCCGGGTTCCCACGGGACCACGTTCGGCGGCAACCCGATTTCGTGCGCCGCCGCGGCCGCAACCATCGAAGCCTTGCAGGACGTGGTACCACAGGTGCCCAAGCTGTCCGATCATGCATTCGACCGATGGAATGAGCTGGGCGAACAACATCGCACCGTCGGGGATGTGCGCGGGCTGGGTCTGATGATCGGCATCGAACTAGTAGAAGATGACGGCATCACCGCCAACCCCGAGGCTATGAAAGCCGTCGCCGCTCATGCTCTCGACAACGATGTCATGGTCCTGCCGTGCGGTCCGGACGCGAACATCATCAGGTTCATCCCGCCGCTCAACGTATCGACGGATGAGCTCGACCAGGGCATCGACGTGCTCGGAGCAGCCTTGGCGGCTTACGAGGCCTAGCGGCGGCCTCGTATACCGCGCTCGGGGCGTCCCGAACCCGGCGTGAAGATCGCCGCGGCAGCACCCGCGATTGCCACAAACACGAGCCAGTCGCCGAGCCGGGTGAAGAGGGTGGCGCCGGCATTGCGAAACTGCAGGTCGGCAATGATGAAGCGCTCTTCGAGAAGTTCCGTCTTCTCGCCGACGTGGCCCTCGGCCTCGATGAACGTTGACTTGCCGGTGATGGCCACTAGGGCTAGATCCTGCCCGACGGCGGCGGCGTTGACTCGCGCCATCTCGATGAGCTGATCGGATGCCGGGGCATTGGGCCCGTAGCTGCTCTCGTTTGTGGCCACCACCATGAGTTGGGCACCAGCGAGAGCTTCCTGACGAATGTGCCGGCTGAAGGCCCCTTCGAAGGAGATCACCGACCCCAACACGCCATCTCGAATCGGGAACACCACGGCCTCAGTCCCCGGGATCATGTCTCGGGGGACCTGGTCGAGCTGCGGGATGAAGCTGAACAGGCCGCGCAGGGGGACGTACTCGCCGAATGGCACCGGGTGCTGCTTGTCATAGCGTCCTACCTGGGTGCCGATCGGGGAATATACGATGTTGACGTTGACGAATGACTCGGTGTCGACCCGGTGGGTGCCGCTCACCAACAGGTACGCGCCTAGCCGCTGCGCCTCGACCTTCAGCACTTGATCGATTTCGTCACTGCCGATGGGATCGTATGGCGACCCGAAGGAGTTCTCGGGCCATACCACGAGATCGACCGAGTCGCGTTCGATCTGTCTCGACAGGGCGAGGTGTTGCTCAAAGATGCGCTGGTTTTCGTTCTGACAGTGGACTTGGGGACAGGGCGATCCGCCCTGTACAAGCGCAATCGTCACGGTCTCGCCGTCTGCATGTGGTGGAAACAGGACTCCGGCGAGGAGCAGCAAGAGGACGACAACCGCCGGATCAACCAGAAGTCGCCAGCTCGACGAGTCTTCGACGACTAGCACGATGCCTGCGGCTACTCCGACTGCGAGCACCGACCACCCTGCAGGCCCCACCCATTGCACGGTCCCGATGAGGCCGGGATTGCCGGCAGCGGCATAGCCGACCGTACCCCAGGGGAACCCTCCCCACGGAAAGTACGATCTGATCAACTCCCACAGAGCCCAGCCTCCCACTGCGATCAGCCACCAGCGGCCCGGCGGCCACAAGCGGAAGGTCCAAACAAGTAGCCCATAGCCTGCGGACATTCCGGCCAGCCACAGAGTCAACGGGATCCAAGCCACCATGCCCAGTACCGAGATCCAGTACAGCAGGAGCCCGAAGAAGACACCTCCGTAGGCGAAGCCAACCGCAAGGGCTGAACCGGCCCTCTCGGCACGGCGTAATCCCCACAGGAATGGCGCTGGCGCCACAAATGCCAAGAAGCCGACGTCGAAAGGAGGGAACGCCAGCCACATCAGCAGGGCACCGGCTATTGCAGCCGCGTAGGGAACCATGAGATCCGGAGAGTAGCCACGCTGCCCGATAACGAACCATCCCACCGCGGCTCCGGCCCGGTGTCGTAGGCTGCGGCGGATGAACGATCTCGAACTCGCCATCGCCGCCGCGGCAACAGGTGCAGCCGTCGTGCGGAACGGATTCGGCAGTCACAACACCACCGAGCAAAAGGGCCGCCTGGATCCGGTGACGGAAATCGACCGTGCATCCGAACACGCCATCGTCGACCTGATCACTCTCCACAGACCCGATGACGGCCTCCTCGGAGAGGAAGGGGCCAGCCGTGCATCGGACGGGCGGCGTTGGATCATCGATCCGCTCGACGGCACGGTCAACTTCATCCACGGTATCCCGCACGTTGGGGTGTCTGTGGCGCTCTACGACGGCGATGACCCGCTGGCAGGTGTCGTCCACGACCCGATCCGCAATGAGGTATTCACCGCGGCAAAGGGACGAGGGGCAACGTTGAATGGGCAGACCATCCGGGTCTCGGACACGCACGATCTGCACAAGTCGGTGGTCGTCACCGGCTTCCCCTACGACCACGATCGCCACGCAGCCGCCTACGGCCGGGTCGTTGCCGAGGTGTTGGCACACATCAATGGGCTCCGCAGACTGGGATCGGCGGCGCTCGACCTTGCCTGGCTGGCGGCGGGAAGGTTCGACGCCTACTGGGAATACTCGCTCGGAGCGTGGGATATGGCCGCTGGAGCGCTACTGGTCACGGAAGCCGGCGGCACGATCACCGACGTCTTCGGAGGAGCGATGACAACTCAGTCGCGTCATTTCGTAGCCGCCAACCCACATCTTCACGGGCAACTGCGAGGCATCATCGAGCCGGTGCTACCCGATCACCTGAGATGACTAGGCAATGGTGACCACCCTCTACAGTGCGCGCCTACTCCGAGCTCCCGAAGTCCCGACGGGAGATGCGATCCTCGTCGAGGACGGGGTGGTGCGTGCGGTCGGGGACCGCCACGACCTGTCCGCCGCCACAACCTCAGGTCCGGAGACTCGCTGGCCTGAGGCGGTCATCCTCCCCGGTTTGCGAGATTCCCACATCCATCCTGTGGCGTATGCGGCCGCGTTGCGAGGAACAACGCTTGCCACCGCGCGGGATTTCGACGACCTCGTATCCCGGTTGCGCACGGCGGCCATCGCATCGTCCGGCCCCGTACTCGGCATGAGGCTCAATGAGGAGGCCTTGCGAGAACGACGCCTCCCCGACCGCCGTGTGCTCGACACGGTGGCGGGTGACCGACCGGTGCTCGCCCACCGTTATTGCGGTCACGTCGCCGTCGCCAACAGCGCCGCACTAGCGCTCGCCGGCATCGACGCGACAACCCCCGACCCCGCAGGGGGGTTGCTCGATCGTGACGAGTCCGGCCAGCCAACCGGCGTGCTGCGGGAAACCGCCATCGAGCTGGTGGCCGAGAGCCTGGGAGGCGGCAACGAGGTGAGCGCCCATGAGCTGCTATCCGCTCTCGATCGGCTGGCCGGGGTCGGGATCACCTCCATCGGCGCCATGTTGCGGACCGGTGCCGGGGCCTGGGCCAGTCTCGGCAACGAGGTCGACATTGCGGTGGCCGCAGCCGACCGCATCCCGATCAACATGAGCGTCTATGTGATCGATGAGAGCCCCGACACGGTATACACCAACAAGACCAAGATCGATGGCGCCGGCGGCCGACTTCGCTGGCTCGGTGTCAAACGCTTTGGTGACGGCAGCTTCGGCGGCCACACCGCAGCAATGCACGAGAGGTTCATCGATGTCGCCACGACGGGGACGATGCGGCTGTCGTCGATCGACCGAGACATCGTCGCTGAGAGCCTGCGTCTCGGCGGCGGTGCGGCCCTCCATGCGATCGGCGATCGGGCTTGCGGTGCGGTGCTTGATTTGTTCGAGGAGCAAATCGAGCTTGGCGCCGACCCGCGCAAGCTTCGCATCGAACATGCCTCGGTCATGACCCCAACCGACATCGACCGGCTGGGCCGGTCGGGAATCATCGCCGCGGTACAGCCACCGTTCCTAGGCTCCGAAGCAACCTGGCTGGAGAATCGGCTGGGGGCAGTACGCATCGGGATGACGTACCCCTTCGCTTCGATGGAGAGGGCAGGAGCCGTCTTGGCAGGCGGATCCGACAGCCCGGTAGAACCGCCCGATCCCTGGGAGGGCATGGCGCTTGCTCAGGACCGAGCCGGTTTGGCGCCGGGTCAGGCGGTTACCGCAAGAAGTGCGCTAGCGATGTACACCACAGGCGCCGCCACCTCGCTGGAGGAGCCGGTTCCACTGGCCGTTGGAAGCCCGGCCGACTTCATCGTGGTCGACCGTGACCCGCTGGCGGTATCACCAGACGAACTGCGCGCCACGGAAGTGATTGCGACCTACGTCGACGGGGTAGAACTCCCGATCGATCGCACGTTGCCGTTGTGGCCGGAATGAACTCGCCGCGGCGCCTATCGAACGCTCGCAGCCAGTGCCGTCGCACATGCCGAACACCAGTAACCATCGAGAGTGAAGCGAGCGTCCTCGTCTACCGGATGGCTGCAGAAGCCACACCGTTGCGCCACGAAATCGTCGGCAATGACTGAGAAGGGGCCGTCGCTGCGAATCAGGTCACCTACCAAGACGGCCCGGCTGGTCCCGTTCTTCATGAGTCGTCGAGACTAGTGCGCTTCGGCTCACAAACGGCATTCATTTCCAGATCAGTCGATGACGTCCCGAAGCAGTGGACCGACTTCGGCGTAGTCGGTGTGGCGACCGGTTTGCTTCTTCGAGTACACCAGCGTGTCATCGACCACGACTTCGAACACGCCCCCGCCGGAAGGGATCAACGCGATTTGTTCGATCTTGTTCTCGAACTCTTCGAGTATTTCTGAACCCATGCTCACGGCACGGTCGCGATACCCTCAAACAGCGCAGTACTCGATGCTCAGCTTCATGCGGGCATCCTAGACCCAACACCCTGACGAGCCCGGCGGACGCTGCTCAGCCCAATCCACTGTGCAATTCCGAAGTCGAGCACTGCCAGCGAGAAGACTCCGACGATCCATGCGCCCGCCGTCGAGAGCGCCGCGGGGAAGCCAAGGATGAGGATGGCCGCCGCCACCGCCCAGCCGACGTTGCCGGCAGCGATGACTGCGATCGCGCCGGTCTGCAATGGGTCGTGCCGTACCGTTCGATAAAGGAACCAAACCCAGGGAACCAGGGTGATTCCAACTGCAAGCGGGATCCACACCGACACCTCGAGCCAGTCGGCAATCAGGCCGGCTGCCGCTATCGAGAACAGGACCGACGCCCCCGAGCCGAACACATCCGCCCACAGTATCTTTCGCAACGTTTCGCTACTCATTTCAATCTCCGGGTCTATTCCTTCTCGCGTAGCCGCCTGGCAGCGGGCCACGGCCAGGACCAGAATCGCTCGATAGACATCATCAGATCAATTACCTGCCAGGTAGTTTCTGTGCCTCATGCATGACCGTAAGGTCTTCTCATGCCTTTGACCTACGGATCAGTTCTCAAGGATTGGCGTGCGGCGCGACGCATGAGCCAGCTCGATTTGGCGACAGCCGCGGACGTATCGCAGCGCCACGTGAGCTTCCTCGAAACCGGCCGTGCCCGACCGAGCAGGGAGATGGTCATACACCTAGCCATCGCGCTCAACACTCCCCTCCGGGACAGAAACGCGATGCTCGCCGCGGCAGGGTTCTCCCCTGAATACCCCGAAACTCTCCTCACCGAGCCGGCACTCGACCAGGTAAGGGGGATACTCGAAACGGTGCTCCGGTCGCATGAGCCGTTTCCAGCCATCGTGGTCGATCGCGGCTGGGACGTAGTCCTCGCCAACGACGCAGCCGTTCGGTTCACAACCTCGATGATCGACCCCGCCAGCCCGGTACCCGCTGCCGGAATGAACGCCATCCGGCTCATCCTCCACCCTGATGGCGTGCGGCGCTTCATCGTCAACTGGGAACAGGTGGCTACGGCCGCATTGCGTCGCCTCAACCATGAGATCGAAGCCAGACCAACCGACGAGGTCCTACACAAACTGAGGGACGAGGTTCAGGCCTACCCTGATGTCGCATCGATCCGGGGCCGACCCGCCGAGCCGAGGGCCGAGGATCTGCTCATACCGTTCCACTACCGGATAGGCGACATCGAATTGAAGCTGTTCTCGACGATCGCCACGATCGGCGAAGCTCACGACATCACATTGGAGGAGCTCCGTCTCGAGACCTTCTTTGCCGCCGACAGGACGACGGAGGAACTACTCCGCTCCGGTCTCGTCTGACTCGGGATCGTCCGCCGCTTCTGGCGCCGCTTCGTCACGAGTCACTTCCACCGTGCATTCCGTCACCAGTGCGGCCACTGCGCCGATGGCAGCGGCGACCGGTGCGATCAACGCACCAACGACGCCGAGGGTGAGCGGTACCTCGAGCATCGTTCTACCGTCGCTGCTCTTGATGGTCAGGTGGCGGACATTCCCCTCGTGGATCCACTCCTTGACCTTGCCCAGCAGCTCGTCGCCTTTGACCTTGAATTCTTCGACCTGATCCATCACATCTCCTTAGTTGAACTGAGCCCAGGATCGCGCACCTGGCGGCGGTCCGCTAGCGTCGTACCACCCCAACCCCCGGAGACTCATGGCGACGCCCATTCCCGAAGACGTCCGTGCGATGCTCTCAGAGCCGATCTTCTTTCATGCCGCAACCGTCAATCCCGACGGATCGCCCCAAATGTCGGTCATTTGGGCCGACATCGATGGAGACCTCATTCGTTTCAGCACGGCCGAGGGGCGGGCCAAGCCGCGCAACCTCCGGCGGGACCCCCGCATCGCCATTTCGTTCACCGCGCCGGATGACGATTACCGCAACGTCGTGATTCATGGACGTGCCGTGGAGATCGAGCAGCGCGGCATGGACCTGATCGACCACATGGCCCGCAAATACGTCGGCACGGAAAGGTACGAGTGGTCCCACCCCGGCCAGGTGCGGGTCGACGTGGCCGTCGAGATCGACAGGATCACCGGTTGACCCCGCCCCCATTCCGTTCTTGCGGACGCCGGCAGTGCTAGAGGCCGTCTAGATCTGCAAGAACGGGTGGTACTCGTCGCACTGATGAGTAGCCGCTCGGCTACTCGTCGGTCACGCATCCCTCTGACGCCGACTTCACCGTCTTGATATACCGGTGCAGCGTGCCGCTGGTTGCCTTGAGCGGGGGAGCCGTCCAGGAGGCGCGCCGTCGCTCCATCTCATCGTCGGCTACCGCCAGCGAGATCGATCTGGTTGCTGCGTCGATGGTGATGCGATCGCCGTCCTCGACCAGCGCGATCGGGCCACCAACCTGCGCCTCCGGGGTGATGTGTCCGATGATGAAGCCGTGCGACCCCCCGGAGAATCTTCCGTCGGTGATCAGAGCAACATCATTGCCGAGACCCGCCCCTACGATCGCCGAGGTCGGGGTGAGCATCTCGGGCATGCCCGGTCCGCCTTGCGGCCCTTCGTAGCGGATCACCACCACATCGCCTGGGCCGATCTCGTCGCGCTGCAGTGCCGGCAACACGTCCTCTTCGCAGTCGAACGTTCTGGCGGTGCCGGTGAAACTGAGTCCCTCTTTGCCGGTGATTTTGGCGACGGCACCGTCGGGAGCGAGATTCCCCCGCAGGATCTGGATGTGGCCAGTTTCCTTGATCGGAGCATCCCACGGTTGGACCACCTGTTGCCCTTCCGCCAAACCCGGCAACCCAGCCAGGTTCTCTGCGACGGTCTTGCCGGTGACCGTGAGGCAACTTCCGTCGATGGCGCCGTGTTCGAGCAGCAGCTTCATGACGGCAGGGGTGCCTCCGACGGCGTGCAAGTCTTCCATCACATAGCGACCGCTCGGTTTGAGATCGGCCAGGAAAGGGACCCGATCGCTGGTTGCCTGGAAATCGTCGAGGGCGAGTTCGACGCCTACCGCTCGCGCCATGGCGATCAGATGCAGCACTGCGTTTGTCGAACCGCCGAGCGCCATAGTGACCGTCATAGCATTCTCGAATGCCGCCCGCGTCATGATGTCTCGCGGTGTGATGTCGTCCTCGAGCAGACCCCGGATGGCAGCGCCTGCCCGGTAACACTCGTCGGACTTCGCGGGGTCGGTGGCCGGAGTCGACGCGCTGTACGGGAGGCTCATCCCCGAGGCCTCGATCGCCGATGCCATGGTATTGGCGGTGTACATGCCACCGCACGCTCCAGGGCCGGGGCAGGCGTTGCGCACGATTCCCTGCCGGGTCTCGTCGCTGATCCGGTCGGCGATCCACTCTCCGTACGACTGGAATGCGGAAACGATATCGAGAGGCGTTCCATCCTCGAGATGACCGGCGCGAATCGTGCCACCGTAGATCATCAGCGACGGTACGTTGACCCGGGCCATAGCTATGACCGAACCGGGCATGTTCTTGTCACATCCCGGAATTGACACATTGGCGTCGTACCACTGGGCCCGCATGACCGTTTCGATGGAGTCGGCAATCAGGTCACGCGACTGCAGCGAATAGCTCATACCCTCGGTGCCCATTGCCATGCCGTCTGACACGCCGATTGTGTTGAAACGCATCGGAACCATGTCGGCGGCGGCGACCCCGTCGCGCACCCTGGCCGCAAGGTCGTTGAGGTGCATGTTGCAGGAGTTGCCCTCATACCACATGCTGGCGATGCCCACCTGGGCCTTGTTCATGTCTTCGGGTCGCAGCCCAGTGGCGTACAGCATCGCTTGCGAGGCACCCTGGGAAGCCTCCTGGGTGATACGGCGACTGGTCCGATTGAGCGATTGGGTCATTCGCCAATGGTATACGGCTGCTCGGCGAGCTACTGCGGCCCGATTCGGCGGGGATGGAAAGGTCTCATAGCCCGTGGGTTAGTTACACTGCCCGACTGCAGCAATCTGGCTACCCGCTGCGAGGTTCCTTTGACCACCCCGATACCCGAACCCGTCGCGCCACGGCGTCTCAGCACCGGCAAGAAGGTCTTGCTCGGATTCCTGATTACTGCCGTTGTCCTCGTGTTTGCCACGGTCGGGTTCATCTACTTCCTCGACTCGAAGATCGACAAGATCCCGGACGAGGCGCTTCCATCACTCCAAGAGGAGGTCGATCAGGGCTTCCGCAACATCCTCATCGTCGGTTCCGACAGCCGCGAGGACCTACCGGAAGGGTTCACCAACTTCGGCGACTTCGCCGGGGAACGCACCGACGTGATCATGGTGGCCCACATCGCCCCTGGGGTCGGGGCCCAGCTACTCAGCCTGCCCCGCGACCTCAAGGTCGCTATTCCCGGCGAGGGGACCAATCGGATCAACGCTGCGTTCGTTTTTGGCGGCCCCGATCTGCTGGTGCAAACCGTGCAGGAGAACCTCGGGATCCCCATCCACCACTACGTTGAAATCGACTTCGGTGGGTTCGCCCGGGTCGTGGACGCCCTGGGCGGGGTCGAGAAGACGTTCGGCAACCCAGCTCGTGATGCCAAGTCCGGGCTCGACGTTGACGCCGGGACCATCGTGATGGACGGTGAGACGGCGCTGGCCTATGCCCGTTCTCGCAATTACCAGGAGTTGATCGACGGATCGTGGAAGTCGGTCAACGGCAGCGACATCGGCCGAACGCATCGTCAGCAGGAACTGCTGCTGTTGATGTTCGACGAGGCAACGTCTCCGTCGAGCGCTTTCAACCTGCCCGGCTTCGCGGCAACGTTTGCGGAGCAGATCACCGCGGATGCCGGATTCACCCCGGGGGTGATCCTCGATCTCGGCAGGTCGGCACTCGGCCTCGATCGGGGCGAGATCTACACGATGACGTTGCCGGTTACAGGATCGACTGAGGGCGGCATTGCCTACGTCATCCCGGTCGAGCCCGACGCCACGTCGGTGCTCGACGCCTTCGTCGCCGGCACTGTGTTCCCAGAGCTCTGACTCCTCGTCTGGCTCCGGTCAATGGCGAGCGAGTTGGGCGACTGTGTTGACCAGCCGGTCAAGTTCATCCTCGGTGTTGAAGTAGTGGACCGATGCCCGCACCACTTCGTCGAGACCCCGCTCCTGCATGTCGATCCGCGCTGAATACACCGAGCTGGTCGACACGTTGATACGCCTCTGCTGGAGGTAGTCCTGCACCGCCGATGCCTCCCTGCCGGCGACGCTGAAGGTGACAATCCCACCTTTGACGGCACCCTTGTCGTGGACGGTGACCCCAGGGATCCGCGCAAGGGCCGCCCGCAGAATGGCCGCTAGCGACGCTATCCGGTCCCACGCCGCCCCCGGGCCAACGTCAAGGGCATAGTCGCAGGCCGCCGCCAGACCGAGGCGCAGTGCGGGGCTCGACTCCCAGGTCTCGAAACGCTTCGCATCCCGGCGCACCTCGTACTCGTCACGAGCAACCCAGCGGGCGCCGTGCAGATCGAGCATGATCGGCTCCAGCGACTCGATAATCGTGTCCCGCACATAGAGAAACCCGACGCCGCGTGGGCCACGCAAGTACTTGCGGCTGGTTGCCGACAACAGATCGCAGCCGATCTCGTCGACGTCGATGGGAATTTGGCCCACCGATTGGCACGCGTCGAGCAAGTAGGGGATGCCTGCATCCTGGGCAATTCGCCCTACTGCAGCCGCGGGGTTGACGAGACCGCCGTTGGTCGGCACGTGATTGATCGAGATCAGCCGGACTCGGTCGTCCAGCATCCTCTCGAGGGCATCTACATCGATCTCTCCGGTCGGCGTATCGGGAACCACCTCGATGTGGGCACCGGTGCGCCGTGCAACCTGGAGGTAGGCAATGAAGTTGGCGGCGTACTCGCTGGTCGTCGTCAAGACCCGATCGCCTTCCCCGAGTGGAATCGAATAGAAGGCCATGTCCCATGCTCTGGTTGCATTGTCGACCAAGGCGATCTCGTCTTCGTGAGACCCGATGATCCCGGCAACCGAGCGATACACGGCGGCCAGGTCCTCCCGGCGCCGATCGGCAAGCTCGTAGCCGCCGACCCGGGCCTCCTCGACGAGGTAGGAAACGACGGTATCGACAACAATCGACGGCGGCAGCGAAGCACCGGCGTTGTTGAAGTGGACTACTTCGGCGCAGCCTGGGGTCTCCGAGCGGAGCTTTGCGACCTCCAAGTCAGCCACGTGGAATCTGCCTGCCCTCCGTGTCGCCTCTGTTGATGACGCTGCCGATGCCGGTCACGGATCATTCCCTTCCGCTGGTCCGGTTTCCACAGGGACTCCAATCGAATAGTGCAGCCGAAGGTAACAGGTGCGCTCGTCGGCCAGGTGCCGCGGAGTGCGTAGCCTGCAGTCATGGCAGAAGAAGTTGTCATAGTCGGCGGCGGTTTCGCCGGGCTCACCGCAGCACAGAATCTAAAAAGAGCGGACGTCAACATCACCCTGATCGACCGCACCAACCACCACCTGTTCCAGCCGCTGCTCTACCAGGTCGCCACAGGGGGATTGTCGCCGGCCGACATCGCATCGCCGATTCGTCACATCCTGCGCAAGCAGGACAACGTGCGAGTGATCGAAGACACCGTGGTTGACGTTACTCCCGACTTCGTGAGGACCATGACGGGCGAGTACGCCTTCGACCATCTCGTCATCGCCACCGGCGCCACTCACCACTACTTCGGTAATGACGATTGGGAAGATGCCGCACCGGGGCTGAAGACCCTGCCCGATGCGACCCGCATCCGGGCGCGGATCCTCGAAGCGTTCGAACGAGCCGAGCGTACCGGTAGCAGCGATCTCACATTTCTCGTCGTCGGCGGGGGTCCGACCGGAGTCGAGATGGCTGGAGCAATCGCCGAGATGGCACGCCACACGCTGCGTCGTGACTTCCGCACCATCGACCCGAGTGCGGCGCGGGTCCTCCTTGCCGAGGCCGGATCGCGGATCCTCGCCACCTATCCGAAGGCCCTGTCACACAAGGCCGAGCAACAGCTGGCGCGGCTCGGCGTTGAGGTGCGCACCGGGTGGCAGGTCACAGATCTCTCCCCGGGATCCGCCACTCTCCGCTGCGGCGATCTCGAGGAGACGGTGAATCCGGTAGCCACGGTTTGGGGAGCCGGGGTCCGCGCCTCGTCGCTCGGTGCCGCCTTGGTGCCCTTGGGGGCCGCGCTGGACAGAATGGGCCGGGTTGAGGTCCTGCCCGACCTCACCATCCCCGGCCATCCCAACATTCATGTAGTCGGCGATCTGGCCGCCCTCACCCAAGGGGGCAAACCGATACCGGGGGTTGCCCCTGCGGCTATGCAAATGGGCCGCTACGTCGCTGATCGGATTCAGAACAAGAAGTCCGAGCCGTTCCGCTACCGCGACAAAGGCAATCTGGCGACCATAGGCCGCAGCGCCGGGGTTGCCGATCTCGGCCGCATCCGATTCTCCGGTTTCCCGGCCTGGGCCGCCTGGCTTGGCATCCATATCTTCTTCCTCATTGGCTTTCAGAACCGGCTGCTCGTCATGATCCAGTGGGCCTGGAGTTACGTCACTCGCAACCGTTCCGCCCGGCTCATCGTCAGATACGACGACTAGGCGCCTGCGCTACCGTGAGGGGAGATGCACATCTCGCCTGATGTCCTCGTCGAAGCGCTTCGCAGTCAAGGACTGCGCATCACCACGACACGCCGCGCGGTGTGTGCCGTCATAGCCAGCCGGCACGGCCAGCATCTGACGGCAGCAACCATCGTGGATGATCTCCGTTCCGACGAAGTGAAGATCGACCAATCCACCGTCTATCGCACTCTCGATGCACTCGAGGAGGCCGGCTTGCTGGTTCACAGCCATCTCGGCCACGGGCCGGCTGTGTACCACCTTCCCTCCGAGGCGGCCCATCAGCACGTCGTCTGCAGTGAATGCGGCGCAACGGCCACCGTCCCGACAGACAGCCTGAGTGGTTGGATCGGTGCGGTGCGCGACACCACCGGGTTCGAGATCGACCCGACACACTTCGCGGTCACCGGGCTCTGCCGGACTTGCGCGGCCAAGCGCTGAGCCGTCGCCACCCCTCCCACATCCACTCCACACCGCTACACTCCTTATTGCGAATGGTTCGCAACAAGGCCGAGGACAAATGCACATACCCGACGGGTTCATCAACGGCGCCACCGCGGCCGGGTTCGGAGTGGCCGCTGCCGGAGGTCTCGGGGCGGCAATCCGGCAGACCGGCAAATACCTGAGCGAACGTCAGGTGCCCCTCGCCGGGCTGGTGGCCGCGTTCGTCTTCGCCGCCCAGATGGTCAACTTCCCCGTCGTGTCTGGGATGAGCGGACATCTGCTCGGTGGGGTGCTGGCCGCGGTTCTCGTTGGGCCATGGGCAGGCTTCGTTGTTCTATCTGTCGTTCTCTTTGTTCAGAGCCTCTTCTTTGCAGACGGTGGCCTGACTGCGCTCGGCCTCAACATCGTCAACCTCGGATTCCTGGGCGCCGTCGGCGGATACGCCGTCTACCGCACGCTGCTCCGACTCCTTCCCAAGAGGTCCCGGAGCACAGTGCTGGCCGCCGGAATCGCCGCCGGAATCGCAGTGCCGCTGGCCGCGATGGGCTTCGTGCTCCAATACGCCATCGGTGGAACCAGCGACGTTTCGTTGCAGGTTGTCTTCACCGCGATGATGGGGACCCACATCTTGATCGGCATCGGCGAGGGAGTGATCACCGCCATGGTTGTCGCGGCGGTTGTGAGCAGCCGACCCGATCTTGTCTACGGCGTTGCCGAATACACCGGGCTGCGCACCGAGGCGATGACATGAGCGGCAACAACCGCAGGTTCCTGCTGGGCGGGATTGTCGTCACGCTTCTTGTTGCGGTGGTGGTCACCCAGTTCTCCTCCTCCGACCCCGATGGTCTCGAGTACGTCGCTGAACAGGAGGGCTTTGCCGACACCGCCGAGGAGCATGACCTGACGGAGGGCCCGCTTGCCGACTACACCACCGACGTCACTTCAAACAGCCGGGCCAATACCGCGATCGCTGCGGTTGCCGGCGTCGGGCTCACCCTGATCATCGGATACGGTGTCTTCTGGCTGGCGCGCCGCTCGAACCGCAGCCGGCCCGAGTCGACGACACGGTAATGGCGGGCGCCCACGTTCACGCCCTGTACCGGCACGGTGCCACCAGGCTGCACCGACTCCGGCCCCAAACCAAGATTGCCGCCGCCTTCTTGTTCGTGTTCGCCGTGGTGGCTACCCCCCGGGAGGCGGTGTGGGCGTTTGCGTTCTACGCCGTAGTCGTTGTCGGGCTCGCCGCGTGGGCCGAGCTCGGGTTTCGCTTCGTGGCGATTCGGCTCGTGGTGATTGCGCCGTTCATTCTGGCGGCGCTGCTCTTCCCGTTCATCGCAGGTGGGGAGAAGATCTCGGTGCTCGGCGCGGAACTGTCGCGCAGCGGTCTATGGGACATGTGGAACGTCGTCGCCAAAGCGACACTCGGGCTACTCACGTCCATCGTCCTGGCCGGCACCACCGAGATACCGACGATGCTGCGGGGTCTCGATGCGCTGCGGGTGCCGCGGGTGCTCACAGCCATCATGGGCTTCATGATCCGCTATCTCGACGTCGTGCTCGGCGAGTTCTCGCGCATGCGGGTCGCTATGCGTTCGCGTGCCTACGAACCCACCTGGTTCGGGCACATTCGACCGTATGCCACTTCAGCCGGCGCGATCTTCGTCAGGTCCTACGAACGCGGGGAACGGGTCTACCTGGCGATGGCGGCGCGCGGGTACGACGGACACATGCCGGCAGGGGCCACCGACACTGCGGCCGCGAGTGAATGGATTGCGGCCCTGTCTTTGCCCGCGCTTGCCTGGCTGGTGACGGCCCTTGCTTGGTGGTGGCTGTGAGCGTGCCCACGATCGCCGTCGAAGGTCTCGCCTTCACGTATCCCGACGGCACCCCGGCTTTGCGCTCGGTCGCTCTGCACATCCACCCCGGCGAACGCGTCGCGCTCCTGGGGCCCAACGGAGCCGGAAAGACGACCCTGATCCTGCACCTCAACGGCATCAATCTGCCGCAGCAGGGGAGCGTTGCCGTCTCGGGTCTTGCCCTGACCAGGGAAAACGTCATGGAGATAAGACGCCGAGTTGGGGTGGTGTTCCAGGATCCCGATGATCAGCTCTTCATGCCTACGGTACGAGCCGATGTCGAGTTCGGCCCACGCAACCTCGGTCTCGAAGGAAGCGAACTCGACAAGCGGGTCCAGAAGGCGCTGCGCGCATTGGAGGTTGAGGACCTCACCGACCGTCCGCCGAACCATCTCTCTTTCGGGCAGAAGCGCCGGGTTGCCATCGCCGGGGTGCTCGCCATGGAACCGGAGATACTGATCCTCGACGAACCAACTTCGAATCTGGATCCGGCGAGTCGGCGTGAGCTGGCAACCACACTCGACGGCTTGGATACGACTCTGCTGGTGGTTACGCACGACCTTCCTTTTGCCCTCGAGATGTGCCCGCGCGCTCTGGTGCTCGACAAGGGCGAGGTCGTGGCCAGCGAGCCCACTGCAGACCTGCTACGTGACGAAGCCTTCTTGAAGAAACACCGCCTCGAGCTTCCCTACGGCTTTGCGGTGGCCGATTGAGGATCTTTCATCCATTTTCCTTCTGTCTTCGTATTTAGTACTAAATACACTCTTCGATCAGGAGAGCAAGACAGAAAGGTTCGAAAATGAAAACCCGACTCTTCGCATTCATTGCGATTCTGGCGCTCGTAGTAGCTGCTTGCAGCTCGGACGATGACAGCGCTACCGAGACCACTGCTGCCCCCGTCACCGAGACGACGGAAGCGATGGCAGAGGAAATGATGGACGAAACCGTCGTTGAGGTTGCGATCAACAACAGCTTCACCACCCTCGTGACTGCTGTCGAGGCTGCCGGCCTCGTCGAGACCCTGCAGGGTGACGGTCCGTTCACGGTGTTTGCCCCGACCGATGATGCGTTCGCTGCACTTCCCGAGGGCACGCTCGACAGCTTGCTTGCCGACCCTGAGGCCCTTGCCGAGGTCCTCACCTATCACGTCGTGCCGGGCAAGGTGCTTGCCGAGGATGTCGTGGCACTGAGCGCCGCAACCTCGGTCCAGGGTTCCGATATCGCCATCGAGGTCGTCGACGGTGGAGTGGTGCTCAACGGCAGCGCCAACGTCATCGCCACCGATGTTGAGGCATCCAATGGTGTCGTTCACGTCATCGATGCAGTGATTCTGCCCCCAGCGGCGTAACACGCTCCTTCGCAGAGCTTGCGGGTCCCCACCTCGGGGACCCGCATTTCTTTTGCCCGATTTGGTGGCACTAGATTCCCGGCCATGGCAGCAGGTGGATCAACCCGAGTCGTAGTTGCGGCGTTCTTCGCCAACCTCGGCATCGCCATCGCCAAGTTCATCGGTTATCTATTCACCCAGTCATCTTCGATGCTGGCCGAGTCGATCCACTCCGTTGCCGACACGGGCAACCAGGCGCTGCTGCTACTCGGGGGCCGATTGGCGAAACGGGATCCCGACGACGAGCACCAATTCGGCTACGCCCGGGAGCGCTACTTCTGGTCTTTCGTTGTTGCGATGGTGCTGTTCTCGCTGGGCTCGCTGTTCGCGCTGTTCGAAGGATGGGAGAAGCTGCGCCACCCCCACGAGTTGGAGAACATCGGGTGGGCCTTTGCCATCTTGGGCTTCGGCATAGTGTTGGAGGGTTACGCCTTCTACACCGCAGTCACGACATCGCGCGAGGTCAAGGGTCGTCGCACGTGGTGGGAATTCGTGCGTACCTCACGTGTTCCGGAACTGACCGTCGTATTGCTCGAGGATCTTGGAGCCTTGATCGGTCTGGTAATCGCGATGGCGGCAATCGCCATGGCAACCGTGACCGGCGATGCCGTCTGGGACGGCGTCGGTACCATCACTATCGGCCTACTGCTCGGTGCCATCGCCATTCTGCTCGCCATCGAGATGAAGGGCCTGCTCATCGGTGAAGGGGCCCGCCCCGTTGACTACAAGAAGATTCGTGACACGATGCTCGCCGCACCCCACGTCAACGATGTGATCCATCTCCGCACCCAGCACTTCGGTCCTGAGGAGTTGCTCGTGGGAGCCAAAGTGGTGTTCGATTCCGATCTCACGTTCGAACAACTGGCCAACGCGATCAACGAAGTCGAGCGTCGAGTGCGCGAGGTGGTGCCCATCGCCCGCCCGATGTACATCGAGCCGGATATCGTCCGCAATCGGGTCGCTTCTCCTAAGGACCCGCACCACTGAGCCGGATAAGATGACGGGCTATGAAGGGTGACATCATCCTCGTCGGGGAGGAACACCAGCGGGCGGCCGACCAGATCATCTCCCGGCTGCTCGACGAGATCGCCGCATGCGAGCGCCGCTACACCATGACCGTTGCCGGCGAGTCGGGCAGCGGCAAGTCGGAAACCGGCAAGGCCTTGGCCGATGAACTCGCGGCCCGTGGTGTCGAGGCCGTGGTGCTGCAGCAGGACGACTACTACGTGCTGCCCCCCAAGTTCAACGATGCGGCCCGCCGAGCCAACTTCGCCTGGGTGGGTACCAGTGAAGTTCGGCTCGACTTGCTCGACGAGCATCTCGCCCAAGCCCGGGCCGGCGCCGCGTCGATCACCAAACCTCTGGTCGTCTACGCCGACAACCAAATCACCGAGGAGACCGTCTCATTGGAGGGCGTCGAGGCAGTGATCGCCGAAGGTGTTTACACCTCGCTGTGCGAGCAAGTCGACCGCCGGGTGTTCATTACCCGCAACCGGCTGGAAACCATGGAGCATCGGATGAAACGGGGCCGGGAGGGTTTTGATCCCTTCATCGAGAATGTGCTGGAGGCGGAACACGAGATCATCTCGCAACACCGGACCCGCGCCGACATCATCATCAGCCGCGACTATGACGTCGAGTTCGTGACGGTGTGACTACGCCCGAAGTCCCCGGCGTCGCCGACTACGTTGCGGGGACGCGCTCGTTCCTGGTGGGTGCCCATCCGCGCGATGCTGTGGCACTGTCACTCGCCGACACTCTCGAACTGATACGGCAACGGTTTGGGGACGCCGTTGACGTCGCCCTCTCCGAGGAAGCCGTCGACCTCGAGTGGTCGCTCGTCGATCTGCCCGGTGCGGTGCTGTCTCCCCGGGCCGATGAGCGGGATTCGTCCTGGCTGAAGCGAAGCAACATGGTGGGAGTCAACGTACGAACCGTTGGCGACTACGGGGGGGTTGTGAAATACGCACTCACCCTGCCTCAAGCTTTCGATTCGATCCACCTGCTACCCATCTGGGAACCCGGCGTAATCGAGAGCCTGTACGGCATCGCCGGGTGGAACCTCAACAACCAGTTCTATTCCAAGGAGTTGGAAGCGGCAGCCCCGCATCTAGACACTATCGAGCGGCAGCTCCGGGCCACCTCCAACCTGCTGCATGTGATGGGCCGCACAGTGGGGATGGATGTGATCCCACACACGGATCGCTTCTCCGAAGCTGCTCTGGGGAGCCCGGACCTCTTCGAGTGGATGCAGGTGCGCGATCGCCGGATCGTCGATCACTCCGACTCGCTAATCGACACAGTTATCGACACGATCTTTGTCTGGCTCGGTGACGTGGGCAGTGCGTCGCCGGAGCAGGGGGTACCGGCGGACGCCGCCGCTTTGTTTGCCATGCCGGAGGCGGAGCGGCTGGAGGTCCTATTCGGCCGGAAACAGAATCTCCTCGGTCGAATCGACCGCCGGGTCGACTTGGTCAAGCGGCTCAAGTGGTTCGGGTTGGAACCGGTGCCGGCCACGATGGGGATACCGTTCCGCGGCATTGAGGTCGATCCGGATGAGACGCACACAGTCGTGGATCAGTACAGGATGGAATGGCCAGACTACGTCATAACAAAGCCCGAGTACATGTCGCGGGTCTTTTCTCCGCTAGCCCGGTTCAAGTTCTACGAACGACTGAATGACAACGTCAACTGGGAGATCGACTTCTCGCGCCCACGGCCGCAAGTGTGGGGCTATGTGTGCGAGCACTACGCCCGTACCCAGCACATCGGCAACTTCGATTTCATGCGGGGCGACATGTCGCATGTGCAGATGCGCCCCGGTGGTGTGCCCGAGGTCATAGACGAGTACTACGACATCCTGGCTACGGTCAAAGCGTTCGTGCAGCGGGAGGCGTCGGCACCCTGGTTCGGCTATTTCGCAGAGACATTCCTTCCGCCCCGGGATTCGTTCCAGTACGGCGAGGAGCTCGACCATCTGGAAGCGTCGCTGGCCGATGTCACCCTCGGCGACATGCAGTCGACGGTGGTGGGCAGCCCGGAGTTCCTGAGCCGCTTCCGTCGCTACCTCGACGACCTGGCCACCCGGGAGACCGCCCCGGCTTTTGGCGTCATGACCGCCGACAAGGACGACCCA
>JASJAS010000082.1 GCA_030066875.1 Acidimicrobiia bacterium
GTCTTCTTCGGCTTCGGCTTGCGGCCTTGTCGAATCAGTTGCTGCACAGTCGGCACAGTGCCTTCTCTTCTCTCTTCGGCGCACCCCGACCCATGTTGTTGGAGCGGGTACTTACAGACAAAAATCGGCGCCACCGCATCTGCGGGGGCCGCCGACCCCTTGTGGGATTGCTCCACTCACAACAGCTAGACGCCTCAGGGTAAGTGGGAATCCAACGGGAAAACCGGAGCGGGAGTATAGATACCGCTCATAGAACTGCGCAAGCTCGAGCCGATGAGATCACCTCCCCCTTTTGGCGTCGCGGATCGGAACATATTCCGGCCTCCGACGCCAGAGGTTGGGGCGATGAGATCGCCTTGGCAGTTCAAGGAGATCCAACTGTCGTCCCGGCGCCTATCGCAGCTGGAAACCCAGCCCGATCGGGTCGTCGGGGTCGAGGGTGAAGACGGCCTCGCCGGTCCTGTAAGCGCTGCCTCGCACTTTGGTCACAACTGCGTGAACGCCCTCCACCGCGGCGTCTCCGATCACTTCCCCGGTGAACGCGGTTCCGATCACGCTCTCGTGAACGAGGACCTCCCCGCGTCCCAGCTCCGCGACTGAATCGAGAATCGCCAATCGGGCGGAAGTGCCACTGCCACAAGGGGATCGGTCGACTTCCCCATCGGCGAAGATCGTGACGTTGCGCTGCCGTAGCCCTCGGCGGTCCCGGCCGAGAGCTTCGAAGAAGATTGTCCCGTAGAGACCTGATAGGCGATCATCCGTCGGGTGGTCGACGACCGGGTTGCCTTCGAAGATCGCCTGCAACTCGCGCCCCGCGGCGATGAACCGAGCGAGATTCTTGGGCTCCACTCGCATCCCGAGGTCGGCTGCGTTCACGGAGGCATAAAAGGCTCCCCCGTACGCAATGTCGAGCCCGATGACGCCATCCCGCAACTGAACCGGAAGCTGATAGCCGCTCACGAAGCTCGGGACGTTGACGAACGAAACCGCATCGACCCGCCCTTCTTTGCCCATTTCGGCGAGGGTTTCAAGACGACCCGAGGGAACGTCGACGACCACGCGGCGTCTCGGTCCTTCCCCCGACACGTATCCCGACTCGACTGCCCAGGTAACCAAGGCGATCGTGCCGTGGCCACACGCAGTGCTATAGCCATCCTTGTGGAAGAAGACGGCACCAATGTCACCTGCCTCATCGTCAGGTGGGGTAACAAAGCAGCCGTACATGTCTGCGTGCCCACGAGGTTCGTTGACAAGCAATCGGCGGATGGAATCTGCCGTGACCGCCGCAGCATCGCGCCGCTCCAATACGGTGGCCCCATCGAGTGGAGGGCTGCCGGAGAGAACTATGCGAAAGGGTTCGCCCGCGGTGTGATAGTCGACGACGGCGACGGGCCCCCCGAGCACCGGCTCCGCCGTCATCGCCTAGGCATCGATGGGATGGTCCATCTGGATTACGCCGGTCTTTATCCCTATCGCCACGAGCGCAGCGATCACGACCAGGGCAAGAAACAGCTTCTTCACAAGCACCCCTATCTGGAGCTTCTTACTCAAGGCTAGTTCTATGGTGACTGCAACGTGCGTTCGCTCTCCGGCGTTGCCAGGGCGAAGGCCGCCAGCACACCGGCGGCCAGCCCGAACAGGTGGGACTCCCAGGAAACGTAGTTCGACACGGGCGTTATCCCCCGCAGCACCATGCCCCCAAACAGCAGTCCGACCACGATGGACACAGCGATGCCTTTGATCGATCTCTCAACGAATCCCGCAACCAAGAGGAACCCCGCATACCCGAAGATCAGCCCACTGGCCCCAACGTGTGCAGCGGGACGGGCGAACAGCCAGGTCGCCAGACCGCCAACGACCACGACGAAAGCGGTCACCACCAGCCATCGCCTCAACCCTTCGAGAGCTACAAAGGCTCCCAGAACGACGAACGGCAGCGTGTTTGCCAGGAGGTGGCCGAAACCTCCATGGAGCATCGGTGCCCACAGAATCCCATCGAGTCCACGCAGCGTCCGGGGAACGATGCCCTGTTGATCGAGCCTCCCTTCGAGCACGGCGGTATCGAAGGCCTCGATCACCCACATCATCGCTGCGATGATGATGAGAAGTTGGACTGCCTGCACCACCGGCGATCGCGGCGATGTGTCCACCATTGCCATGGGCCGAGCCTACTGCTGTGGAGGTTGATTCTCCCGGTCCCGCGGCTTGTCGAAGATCGAGAGCAGATCGGCGTCCTCTTCCGGAGTCGGCTGAGGCCGCGGCTTCGGTTTGGTGCCCCGTTCGGGTATGCGCAGGCCCTGGAGAGCAATGATCCCGACGAAAACGGCGCCAAAAGTGTTGTCCCACAAGCTGATCGCCAGGTAGGCGACTACCGCTCCCGCAACGATCGTCAATCCTTTGGCGATCCGCAACGCATACGTCGGAGTCACGAACTCGAGAGCGTGCCAGGCCATGTTGCCACCGTCGAGCGGAAGGATCGGCAACCAATTGAGGGCCCCCCAGAGCAGCCCGGCGATGATGAAACCGTTGGCAAGAGCAAGCCCGAAAGGAAACAGCCCGGTGACGGCGGCGGTGTTGCGAGCTAGGAACAGGGCACCCCCCAGCGTCATTCCGACTGCCGATCCCGAGGCAGCGATCAGGAACCGCTTTCCCGGGGTCAACTGCGTGTCGGCCGGATACTGCGTGAGGCCACCAAGCCCGAACAATGTGATCTTCACCGGGTCCGCCCCGAAGGCTCTTGCGGTGAGGGCGTGCCCGAGTTCGTGTGCCAGCACCGCGAGGAGGACGCCGACTACCCAACCAACCACCTCGGGTAGGTCGTAGACATTGATGACGATGATCCCAATCAACGCAAACGACCAGTGCACGGCGATCGCAACACGGAAAAGGGAGAAGCGCAGCATGCGTCAGCGGCGCGTCTTTGGGTTCAGCTTGGTCTGTACGCGCCGCACCGGGAAATGCCGCAGCAAGCACATGCGGCACAAACCGTGCGCGGTCGCCAGCGACCGAGCGCAGTTCCGGCACATCGCATACATCCTCATATTTCGATTGTACGGCCAATCTGCACCTGAATACACGGTCGTATGGCCGATTCTGCCGGTTTATCCCCAACCTTGGTTAGCCTCACGCCGGTGCAGCGGCTCGTCAGGATCCTGGTTCTAGCGACGCTCCTCGGAGGGGTGGTCATCCCGTTGGGTGTGGCGGCCCAGACGACCGAGACAACCACAACAACGACCAGTACAACAACCACGACCACGATCCCCCCTCCAATCCTGCCCCACGCCGAGCAGTTCGAGTCCCTCGGCTGGCACGACACGTGGATCGACTGGAGATCGTCCGACGAGCGCAACACCCGCCTCACCCGGGGTTATCAGGAGGCCGGGTTGTTGGTCAACATCCCGCCCAATGAGCGCCGGGGCACCGGGCCCTTTTGGAGGTTCCCGGAGGAAGTCGACGAGGCTTGGTTCCGCTACCGCATCCGGCTCGATGACTTCCGACCCATTACCAGCGGCAAGTTGCCTGGCCTCGCCGGCACCCCCAACTTCACAGCACGGGGCTGCAATCCCTCAACCGAGGAGCACCCCGGGTGGTCGGCCCGAATGCTCTTCCAAGGTGCCGGCACGGGTGGGGCCGATACCGATCAGGTTCCGATCGGCTACTACGTGTACCACTTGGACCAGCCGGGCGTCTGCGGTGAGTTCATGCCGTGGGGAACCGACGCCCTACTGGACCAAGACTGGTGGTACTGCGTCGAGGGCCGCGTCAAGCTCAATACTCCTGGCGCCAACGACGGCGTGCTCGAGGGCTGGCTGGACAACTCTCATGTCTTCTCCCGCACCGGCCTTGCCTTCCGGCGAGCTGCGGAGGACTGGTTGGACATCCGCAACTTCTGGCTGAACGTCTACTTCGGCGGTTCAACGATCCCCAACGACCGTGATCTCACGCTGCGCATCGACGACCTGGTCGTCAGTGACACCGGCCGGGTCGGTTGCCCCGACCGCTTCCGCGACGATGATGGCAATCCGCATGAACCCAACATCGAGTGGATGTTTCAGAATGAGTATGTCTACGGATGCACCGTCGACAACTATTGCCCGAGCCGGGCCCTTACCCGGGCGCAAACGGCGGCATTGCTCGACCGGATACTCGAGCTTCCGGCCACGGGAGACGACTTCTTCGCAGACGACGATGGTCACTGGGCCGAGGGTCCGCTCAACAGGCTTGCTGCAGAAGGCATCCTGCGCGGCTGCGGCGACAGCCGTGTCTGTCCAGACGACGGCGTGACCCGCGGCCAGTTCGCCGCCATACTGAACCGCTCTTTCCCCATCCCGGCATCGACCACCGACCACTTCAGTGACGACGACGGCAACATCTTCGAAGCCGATATCAACGCCGTCGCCGCACTGGGCATCACCCGCGGCTGCCACATTCCCGGCCACTACTGCACGTGGGATCCCGTGTATCGCGACCAAGCCGCGACCTTGCTCGCACGCACCGTCCAATGGTGGCGGACGACTCCGTAGGCCAGAGCCGACAATTTTCGCCGACAAACCGGCCGCGAGGTTATTAAGTTGTGCCCACTCCAGGTAGCAACCGACGCACGCGCCACGGGAGGGAGAGCACATGACCGTCGGCTTAGACCACGACACCCTCAAACTGGTCATGGGAACGCTGCGGGATTTTGCCGCGGATCAACTCCCCGAGGCATACCTCTTGGAGCTCGACACCAAGGACGAGTTCCCCGAGGAGATCGTTCGCACAATGCTGGCGGACCTCGGCGTCTCCCTTTTGTTCATCCCCGAGGAATACGGCGGCATGGGGGCGTCGACATTCGACGTCTACCGGGTCTGTGAACTGCTTGCGCGGATCGATGTCGGGATTGCCACCGGGGTCTTTGCGACGTTCCTAGGGAGCGATCCGATCGTTTTCGGGGCAACCGACGAGCAGAAGGAACGATGGCTCTCGCTGCTCGCCGAAGAGGGCCTGCTTATGGCCTACGGCGCGACAGAACCCGAAGCCGGCAGTGATCTTGGGGCGTTGCGGACAACAGCGAAGCGCATCACGGACGGCGATGACATCACCGGTTACGTCATAAACGGGAACAAACAATGGATCTCCAACGGCGGGTATGCCGACTTGTACACGATCCTGGCGATGGCACCGGACGGCCCGACTTGGTTCGTCGTCGACGGCGATGTTGCCGGTTTCGAGAAGGGCAAACCTGAGGACAAGCACGGGATCCGGGCCAGCAACACCGCCTCGCTTGCACTCATGGATGTCGAGGTCGAAGCCGACCGCCTGGTTGGCGAAGCCGAGGGATTGGGGTTGGCTCAAGCCCAAGCCGTGTTCGGCTATACCCGCCTCATGGTGGCTGCTTTCGGCTTGGGTGCCGGGTGGGAAGCCATGGACCGGGCCATTCCCTACTCCACCGAGAGGATTCAGGGTGGGACACCGCTTTCCGAGAAGCAGGGCTACACCCACAAGCTCATCGTCCCCAACGTGGTCCGGCTCGAAGCGGCCCGCGCCTACATAGAGGAAACGGCAACAAAGATCGACTCCGGGGGCCACCAACTCAACACCGAAGGCGCTATCGCCAAGTACATGGGCACCGTTGCCGGCAATGCGGCGGCCGACGACGCCATCCAGGCGCTCGGCGGGTATGGCTACACCAAGGAGTACATGGTCGAGAAGATCACCCGCGACGTACGGATCACGACCATCTACGAGGGCACCTCCGAGATCATGGAGATGACGATCGCCCGTGACCGCTGGCAAGAGCACCTCAAGAGCCGCGGCGGCTTCTTCCACGATCAGGGAAGCGAGTTGCAGCGCCTGGCGGCCACCGCCCCCGACGTGGGCGCCGACGTAGCAGGCTTAGCGGCCCACGCCCTCGCAGAGGTGATGGAGCAGGCCCGTACTCACCGGCTGACCCGCAACCAGCATGTCTTGTTCCGCCTCGGCGAACTCGTCGCGTATACCGAATGTGCCGGAGCGTTGGCCCGGCGGGCCGCGGCGGCCGCCAACGGCACCATTGCCGAGAAGGCCGATGCCAGGTTCACCCCTGCGGTCTTGGCCACCGTCTCGAGGGTCTTCGCCCGCGAAGCCGC
The DNA here is from genome assembly GCA_030066875.1 of Acidimicrobiia bacterium. Taxonomy (GTDB): domain Bacteria; phylum Actinomycetota; class Acidimicrobiia; order Spongiisociales; family UBA5794; genus JAAETI01. The sequence goes on from JASJAS010000082.1 coordinate 6,108, forward strand.
ACTCCGAGTCGCATTGGATGGCACCCGCTGGGTGCTTGGTGCCGCCGAGCCCGGAGCCATCGATGCGGCAGGTTTTGACGCGGCCGTTGGCACGAAAGCCATCGAGAACGCACAAATGGGTCTCGTCCAAGACATGGACCGGATCGCCGACGCTCTCTACGAGCGGGATTGACATCTAGAACGCAGACGGAGGAGATAGCCGATGGTTGAGAAGGCGGAGAGAGCCGTAGCCGTTGTCGGGGTCGGGGCTGTACTTCCCGACGCCCCGGACGCCACTGCCTTCTGGGAAAACCTCAAAGCCGGCCGCTACTCGATCTCCGAGGTGACCGCCGACCGGTGGGATCCGGCGCTCTATTACGACGCCGACCCCAAGGCACCGGAGAAGACCTATTCGATCATCGGCGGCTGGGTACGCGATGTCGACTTCTCCCCGCTCGAGTGGCGGCTGCCTATCCCTCCCAAGGTGAGCGACGCCATGGACCGCACTCAGAAGTGGGCGATAGCAGCCTCGCGGCAGGCCTTGCTCGACTATGGCTATCCCGACCGCGAACTCGACCCGGACCGAACCGCCGTCGTTCTCGGCAACGCAATGGCCGGCGATATGCACTACCTGACCTCGCTGCGTGCCTACTTCCCCGAGTACGCAGAAGAACTACGTGGCGCGCCCACATTCGCCGCTCTCGATACCCATGTGAAGACCGCGATCATCGATGAGTTGCAGGCCGGGGTCAGGAACCGCTTCCCCAATATCACTGAAGACACGATGCCCGGAGAGTTGGGCAACATCATCGCCGGCCGGGTAGCCAATCTCTACGACTTTCATGGACCCAATTTCGTCGTCGATGCCGCCTGTGCATCGGCGCTTGCCGCGATCGACGCCGCCATCGAAGGCCTCGAACAGGGCGACTACGACACCGTGCTCACCGGCGGCGTCGACTCCAACATGGGCGTCCCTAGTTTCATCAAGTTCTGCAAGATCGGCGCCTTGTCGGCCACCGGTACCCGGCCTTATCACGCCGGTGCCGACGGATTCGTCATGGGAGAAGGCGCCGCGGTCTTCCTGCTGAAGCGTCTCGAGGACGCCGAGAGCAACGGGGACCACATCTACGCGGTGATCCGCGGGTTGGGGGGCTCCAGCGATGGCAAGGGCAAGGGCATCACTGCGCCCAACCCGGTCGGACAAGAGTTCGCGATCGCCCGCGCCTGGCGCAACGCCAATATCACCCCGGATAGTGCCACCTACATAGAGGGTCACGGGACCTCGACCCGGGTGGGCGATGTGGTTGAAACGGAGAGCCTGGGACGGGTGTTCGCAGATCTCGGCCTCAAGCCCGGCACCATCCCGCTCGGGTCGGTGAAGTCGAACATCGGCCATCTCAAGAGTTCCGCTGGGGCTGCAGGGATGTTGAAAGCGGTCATGTCGCTCGATCAGAAAACGCTCGCTCCGAGCCTGGGCGGCGAAACCCCCAACCCCAACATCGACTTCTCCAAGTCGCCGATGTACATCAACAAGGACCTCAGCGAGTGGAAGGTGGAGCCGGGACAGGTGCGGACGGCAGGCGTCAGCGCATTCGGTTTCGGCGGCACCAACTTCCACGTCGTCCTCGAAGAACACATCCCGGGCAGGATCCAGGTCGAGGGCGGCAAAACCACCTACGCAATATCGTCGCCCCAACCCGCAGCGCGAGTTTCGGATCGCCCGCTCAAGACACCGTTGCGCGGAGCGCTCGTGATTGGAGGCAATACCGAGTCGACGGTGCTCGATCGCTTGCGCGACGTGGCCGCCGCGGCCGCAAAGGGCAAGGCTCCTGCCCCAGCGCCTCCCGCCGAGGAGGACCTGCGGGCTCCGGTGCGGGTTGTGATCGACTACGGCGACGCTGCCGAGCTGGCCACCAAAGCCGAGAAGGCAGTCAAGGCGATGGAAACGGGTAATCCCGGCATGTGGAAGGCTCTGAGAAACCAAGGGGTCTTCCTGGGTCGCGGCGATCCGGGCATGGTGGCCTTCCTCTACACCGGCCAGGGGTCGCAGTACGTGAACATGCTGTCGAATCTGCGCGAATCGGAGACGGTTGTTGCCGATCGGTTCGCTGAGGCCGACCGCATCATGGAGCCCATCCTGGGCAAGCCGCTGAGCGAATACATCTTCGTCGACGGCGATGACGAGGCTGCGGTCAAGCAGGCAGATCTCGAGCTGCGCCAGACGGAGATAACCCAACCTGCGGTGCTGGCGGTCGACGCTGCACTGACGGAACTGCTCGCCGCATACGGCATCCATCCCGACATGGTGATGGGCCACAGCCTGGGCGAATACGGCGCACTGGTGGCCGCCGGTGCGTTGCCTTTCGAGGACGCCCTCGAGGCTGTCGCCGGCCGGGGTCGGGAAATGGCGAACGTCCAGGTCGAGGACAACGGATTGATGGCTGCGGTGTTTGCTCCGCTCGATGAAGTGGTGCGGGTCGTCGAAGAAGTCGAGGACTACGTCGTCGTCGCCAATCTGAACAGCACCAAACAAGCCGTGATCGGCGGGTCGACACCGGGCGTCAAAGAAGCCGGGGAGCGCCTCGCCGCTGCCGGCGCCCAGGTGATACCGCTACCGGTCTCGCACGCCTTCCATACTGAAATCGTCGCCCCAGCGAGTGAGCCACTCCAAGAGCTCTTGCAGCGGCTCCGCCTCGAATCACCGGCCATTCCGCTGGTAGCAAACGTCGACGGCGAGTTCTATCCGATGGGACCGAACGTCGTCCCCAAGATGATCGACATCCTGGGCAAGCAGATCGCTTCGCCGGTGCAGTTCGTCAAAGGTCTCCGCAAGCTCTACGACGCTGGTTGCAGGGTCTTTGTGGAGGTCGGCCCGAAGAAGGCACTGCACGGGTTTGTCGACGATGTTCTCGGCGCCGACCCGGACGTGGTCGGACTGTTCACCAACCATCCGAAGACCGGTGACACCATCAGCTTCAACCATGCCTTGTGTGGTCTCTATGCGGCCGGACTGGGGGTCGGCACCAGGTCCGAGGCCGCATCAACCGCAGCTCCGCCGGTCGCGTCACCGCAGCCATCGATCGAGCATCGCCCGGTCCAACCTGCTCCACAACCGACGCCGCAGGCGACCGTTCAACCGGTAGCAGCTTCCGGCGACATGTACAGCCAGCTTGGTCATCTGTTTGCCGACTTCCTCTCCAAAGGGCAGCAGATCCTGAACGCGGCGCAGCCCAGCCCGGCACAGGCCGGCTCCGCTGCAACGTCCGGGTTCGGTTACGACCGCCCTGTCGTAGTCACCGGCGCCGGACTAGGTCTTCCGGGTGGAGAACGGGTATTCGGCGATGACAAAGTTCCCGGCTTGCTCGATGGAAAACAGTTCATCGACAGCATCCCGGTAGAAGAGCGGCGCAAGATCACCGACAAGAACATCACTCGTCTGGTCAAGTCTGAGGCCGGGGGTGGCCACTTCGAGACCATCGACGATGAGGCCGATGTCATCAAGCTGGCGGGCCGCGGGGGCGAAATCGACCTCACCGAGGAGTTCGGCTATCCGAGCGAGCGGGTCGACGCGCTCGACCGAACCAGTCAGCTCGCCATCGGTGCCGGGCTCGATGCCCTCCGCGATGCCGGAATACCGCTCGCCATGCATTACAAGACCACAACCACCGGGACCAAGCTCCCGGAGCGATGGATGCTCCCCGAGGCCTACCGCGATACGACCGGTGTCATCTTCGCGTCGGCCTTCCCCGGTACCGACGCGATCGTTGAAGAGTCGGCCCGGTTCCATACTTCCGCCGCTCTCGAGCAGCGGCTCGACGACCTGCGCTCGCTTCGTTCTGGCCTCGAGCCGGACAATCCGGCAGTTGCCGAGCTGCAGAAGCGCATCGATGCCCTCGAGGCAGAGATCTCGGAACTCGCGTACACGTTTGACCGCAAGTACCTGTTCCGGGTGGTCTCCTTTGGGCATGCCCAGTTCGCCGAGTACATCATGGCTCGCGGGCCCAATACCCAGTTGAACGCGGCCTGCGCCAGTACAACACAAGCCGTTGCAGTAGCCGAAGACTGGATCCGCGCGGGACGCTGTGATCGAGTCGTCATCGTTTCAGGCGACGACGTGACCAATGAACAGCTGCTCCAATGGATCGGAGCGGGCTTCCTTGCCGTTGGCGCTGCCGCGACCGACGAAAGGGTAGAAGACGCCGCGCTTCCCTTCGACCGTCGCCGTCACGGCATGATCCTGGGCATGGGGGCGGCTGCCATCGTCGTCGAATCGGCAGAATCAGCAGCTGCTCGCGGTATCCAACCGATCGCCGAAGTCCTGAGTGCGATTACTGCCAACAGCGCCTTCCACGGGAGCCGCCTCGATACCTCACACATCAGGTTCGTGATGGAAGATCTGGTGGCGACCGCCGAGCACCGCTGGGGAGTCAACCGGCACGAGATTGCCCCTCACACCGTGTTCGTCTCACATGAGACGTACACCCCGGCGCGCGGGGGCAGCGCTCAAGCCGAGGTCGACGCCTTGCGCCATGTCTTCGGCGATTCGGCGGATCAGATCGTCGTCACGAACACCAAGGGCTTCACCGGACACGCGATGGGTGTCGGCGTCGAAGACGTTCTGGCCATCAAGGCGATGGAGACGGGGACCGTGCCCCCGGTTCCCAACTTCAGAGACCCGGACCCCGACCTGGGCAACCTCAACCTCTCCCGGGGCGGAACATATCCAATCCACTACGCATTGCGACTAGGAGCTGGATTCGGGTCGCAGATCAGCCTGACCCTGTACCGCTACGTACCTACTGTCAGCGGTGCCCGCCCGGCCGCCGACCAGCTCGGCTACGAGACAAGACTCGTCGATCCGGCAGCCTGGCAGCGTTGGCTGCAAACAGTCTCTGGTCATCCGTCAGCGGTGGCGGAAATCGAGCGCCGCACGCTCCGGATCCGAGATGATGGCCCACCGGTCATGGAACCGGCCGTACCGTCTCCGGTAACACTCCCAGAACCGGTCCATTTCGTACCGGAAGCGGTCCCTGCCGTCCCGGAAACGGTCCCTGCCGTACCCGAGGTCGATCTGAGCCCAGCTCAAACTGCGCCGCCAACGCCCGCCCCTGCACCCGAAGGCGACCTCATAGCCGATCGCGTGTTGGAGATCGTGTCGGCGCAGACGGGGTATCCGCCGGACATGCTGGATCTCGACCTCGACTTGGAAGCCGACCTAGGCGTCGACACCGTCAAACAAGCCGAGACGTTTGCCGCCATTCGCGAGGAATACGCCATCGAACGCGACGACAACCTGGCGCTCCGCGACTACCCCACCCTCAACCACGTCATCGGCTTCGTCCGCGAAAGAAGACCAGACCTAGCCGCTTCTGTACCAGAACCGGTCGCTTCCGTACCAGAAGCGGTCGCAGATCTGAGCTCTGTTCAAACTGCGACTTCGGCGGCCATCCCGGAAGCGGCCGGTGAGGATGCAGTAGTCGCCAAGGTCCTCGAGATCGTCGCCGAGCAGACCGGCTACCCCACCGACATGCTCGACCTCGACGCCGACTTGGAAGCCGATCTCGGCGTCGACACCGTCAAACAAGCCGAGACGTTTGCCGCCATTCGCGAGGAATACGCCATCGAACGCGACGACAACCTGGCGCTCCGCGACTACCCCACCCTCAACCACGTCGTCCAATTCGTCTACGAACGAGCCGACGCAGACCTGAGCTCCGCTCCAGCTGCGACTCCGTCGACAGCTGTGGGCACGGATGCGGCTCTGCCTGTCGCCACCGCGCCGGCCGCGGTCGGCGATGACGAAGCGGCTGCCGCCGTTCCCCGGCGCATTCCAACACCGGTGCTCCGACCCCGCATCGCAGATTGCCTGCCTACCGGCATCTCCCTGGGCGAGGGAGCTCGCGTGGTCGTCAAGACTGACTCCGGTGGTGTTGGCACGGCTCTGGTCAAGCGTCTCGCTGGTCAGGGCACCGCCGTGCTGGCCATTGACGATGCACCGACGGCCGAAGAACTCAGAGAGCGGCTGGACGCGTTCTCCGCTGAGGGCGACATAACAGGCGTCTACTGGCTCGCCGCCCTCGATACCGCATCCGAGATCGCTGCTATGGACCTGAGCGATTGGCGGGAAGAGCTTCGACGGCGGGTCAAACTGCTGTACGAAACAATGCGTCATCTCTACGACCAAGTAGGGCCGACCGGAACCTTCCTGGTTACGGCGACTCGCTTCGGTGGGCTCCACGGCTACGGCGACGAGGGAGCAACCGCCCCCCTTGGCGGCGCTGTATCTGGTTTCACCAAGGCCTTCAAGCGGGAGAAGCCCGACGCACTGGTCAAGGTGGTCGACTTTCCAACGAGCCGAAAGACCGCGGCACTCGCCGACGTCCTGATCGAGGAGACCCTCAGCGATCCCGGAGCGGTCGAGATCGGCCGTCACGGTGACGACCGCTGGACCGTGGGACTCAGCGAACAGCCGTTGCCCGAAGAACCTGCCGGAATCGAGCTCAGCAGCGACTCGGTGTTCGTCGTAACCGGAGCTGCCGGCAGCATTGTCTCGGCGATCACCGCTGACCTGGCCGCGTCCGCTCCCGGTACGTTCCACCTGCTGGACCTGACACCCGAGCCGGACCGCTCCGACCCCGACCTGATCGCGTTTGGCACGGACAAGGATGGCCTGAAGCGCACCATCTTCGAGCGACTCAAGGCAGACGGGGAACGGGCGACTCCGGCTCTCGTCGAACGCCAGCTAGCTGCGATCGAACGGAGCCACGCCGCCCTGGCGGCCATCCAAGCCATCGAGGCATCCGGCGGAACCGTCCGCTATCACAGCGTGAATCTCCTCGACGAAACCGCCGTTGGCACAGCAATGGCCGAAGTTGCCGACGCTCATGGCAAGGTCGACCTGTTGCTCCATGCCGGAGGGCTGGAGATCAGCCGCCTCCTCCCGGACAAGGATCGAAAGGAATACGACCTGGTCTTCGACGTCAAGGCCGACGGTTGGTTCAACTTGATGAAGGGCCTGGGTGACACTCCCATCGGCGCAACCGTTGCCTTCAGTTCCGTCGCCGGCAGGTTTGGCAACAACGGCCAGACCGACTACTCCGCCGCCAACGACCTGCTGTGCAAGCTAACTGCGAACCAGCGGTCCACAGGTAGCTCCATCCTCGGGGTTGCCATCGACTGGACGGCCTGGGGCGACATCGGCATGGCAACCCGGGGGTCTATCCCAACCGTGATGAAGGCGGCCGGGATCGACATGCTGCCGGCTGCAGCAGGGATCCCCATCGTCCGTCGCGAGGTCACCGGGCGCACCACCGGAGGAGAAATGGTCGTCGGGCTCGAACTCGGCATCTTGCTCGACGAGTTCGACACGGCCGGTGGGTTCGCCACGTCGTCGCGGGCCGGCTCCTCGGTGATGGCGCCCCAGGTGAACAGCTTCGGGATCTACGAAGGTCTCAGCGTCAGTGCGACGCTCGACCCGGCAGAACAGCCCTTCCTATTCGATCACCAGATCGACGGAACGCCTGTGCTGCCCGGTGTCATGGGGGTCGAGGCATTCGCGGCGGCCGCCGCCCTTGCGTATCCGGACCTTCATGTCGTCGCCGTCGAAGATATCGACTTCCTGGCACCCTTCAAGTTCTATCGCAACGAGCCACGCACAGTCACGGTTCATGCCACTTTCAGCAAGCAAGATGGCGAATTGCTCGCTCACTGCAAGCTGATCGGGTCGAGAACGCTGGCCAACCAAACAGAGCCTCAGGTGACGGTCCACTTCACCGGTAAGGTTCGGCTGGCACCGGAGGCTCCCGCGGTCACCACCGCAGAGCCGCCCCCGGATGCCGAGCAACCGCTCGAATCGGGCCCAATCTACGAGATCTACTTCCACGGCCCGGCCTACCAGGTGATCGACCGGGTAGCGACCGCCGATGGGTCTGTCGTCGGCACAATGGCTGCCGAGCTGCCGCCGAACCACGTTCCAGGCGAACAAACGCTGGCAACAACCCCCCGGCTGACAGAACTGGCGTTCCAGACCGCCGGCGTGTGGGAGATCGCGACCGAGGGGACGATGGCGTTGCCACTTCACATCGACAAGGTGGTGTACGCAGGGAATCCGGAAGCTGCACAAGGCAGGCTCCATGCGATCGTTCGGCCTCAGGGTGACGGTGCCTTCGATGCCGTGGTAACAGACGAGTCCGGAACGGGTTTCGTGTCCATGACCGGGTACAGGACAGTCCAGCTTCCGGCGCCGCTCGCTGCCGCAGCGGCGACGCAGCTGCGGGAGGCAATCGCGAAGGAGGGGTAGGTCATCTCGTTCGAGCGAATAGCAATTGTCAACCGAGGCGAGCCCGCGGTTCGCCTGATCAACGCCGTCGCCGAGTTCAACGCCGAGAACCAGACGGAGCTCCGCACCATCGCCCTCCACGCCGATGTCGATGAACATTCGATGTTCGTCCGTGAGGCGGACGAGAGCTATCCCATGGGCCCCGCTACCTTCACCGACTCCAATGGCAACCGCCAAGTCGCATACCTCAACTACGACCTCCTCGAGCAAGCTCTCGTCGAGACCGAAGCCGAGGCCGCCTGGGTCGGTTGGGGCTTCGTGGCCGAGCATGCGGAGTTCGCCGACCTATGCAAGCGACTCGGGGTGGTCTTCATAGGGCCGAGCGCTGAAGTGATGCGACAACTCGGAGACAAGATCGCCGCCAAGCGCATCGCCGGATCGGCCGGGGTCCCCGTCGCCCCGTGGAGCGGCGGACCAGTCGACACCGTCAGCGACGCCGAACGGATAGCCGGCGAGCTGGGCTACCCCGTGATGATCAAGGCGACCGCGGGCGGCGGCGGGCGCGGCATTCGCAAGGTCGATGATCCGGAGCAGGTGGCCGCCGCGTTCGCCCAGGCCAAGGCTGAGGCACTTGGGGGCTTCGGCGATGACACTGTGTTTCTAGAGAAGGCAGTCACCGCGGCGCGTCACATCGAGGTTCAGATCATCGGTGACAACGAAGGCACAGTGTGGCCAGTAGGTGTCCGGGACTGTTCGGTGCAAAGACGCAACCAGAAACTCCTCGAGGAAGCACCGTCACCGACCCTCAGCACCCAGGAGGACGCGGAAATCAGAGCTGCCGCGGCCCGCCTGGGACGTGAGGCCGGCTACGCCGGGGCCGGAACGGTCGAGTTTCTCTATGACCCGACCGAAGCCAGATTCTCGTTCATGGAAGTCAACACCCGGCTCCAGGTCGAGCATCCGGTAACCGAGGCGACGACCGGTCTTGACTTGGTCAAGCTCCAGTTGCACGTCGCCAGGGGCGGCACGCTCGACGGCGATCCGCCACCGACCCGGGGACACGCCATAGAAGCCCGGCTCAACGCTGAGGACCCGGATCGAGATTTTCTCCCGTCGCCCGGACTCGTCGAGCTGCTCCGGTTCCCAACCGGACCCGGCATCCGCATCGACTCCGGCGTCGAAGAAGGCGACCAAATCGCATCCGAGTTCGACTCGATGATCGCCAAAATCATCGCCTACGGCCGAACGCGGGAGGAAGCCCATGGCCGGCTGGTCAGAGCGCTATCACAAAGCCGGGTTGTCGTTCGCGAAGGGTCGACGAACAAGGCGTTCCTGCAGCGCTTGCTGCTCCACCCTGATTTTGAGAGTGGGGAATACGACACTCACTGGGTTGACGAGCTCGTCTCCGCCGAACAAGCCCCACCGACGGTCGCCGGACCGGCGCTGCTGGCGGCCGCTATCGACGCCTACAACGAGCAGATCTCCACGGAGATAGCCACCTTTCGCGATGCTGCGAACCACGGCCGTCCCGAGATCCAGCCCGGAATCGGGCAGACCGTCAAGCTGCGATTCCGCGGACGCCGTCACGAGATCAACGTTTGCCAGGTAGCCCCCAACCAGTACCGGCTGGAGTTGGACGGAGCCGCGATCGAAGCCGAGGTCGAGCCACTGGGCCGCACCGGCAGCCGGCTCCGGTGCGGAGACCAAACCTATCGAGTCCTTTCGGTGGTCCACGGCGCGGTTCACTTCGTCGAGGTCGATGGTGTCGCCCATCGCATCACTCACGACGAGGGTGGGGTGATCCGGGCGCCATCACCGGCGGTCGTTGTGACGATCGACGTGACCCCCGGGCAGCAAGTCGCCGCCGGCGACCGCCTCGCCGTCATCGAAGCGATGAAGATGGAAACCGCGATCAACGCCGAATTCGAAGGCGTCGTACGCGAAGTGCTGGTGCGACCCAACACGCAGGTGAGCACCGGAGCCCCGCTGCTGGTCGTCGACCCCGCAGAAAGCGACGGTGCGAGGGCTGAGGCAACGGAGCTCGATCTCGATTCCCTGGCGACGCCGGATGACGACCTGACCCACCGGGGCTGCGGTCACTACCTCGAGACACTCCGTTCGATGCTGCTGGGCTGGGACGTGCGACCGGAGCTGGTGGATTCTATGGTCGCTCCGGGTAGCGAGCAGTGCCGGGGAGGTGGGGCGAATCCGACGATTCGCCGCCTGGAGGACAAGACGCTCGAGATCTTTGTTGACGTGATCTCGTTGTTCCGGCGGGCGCTTCCGGCGGAGGACGCCAGTGCCGAGCGACGCACCACCGAGGAATACCTATTCGACTACATGCGTGATCTCGGCGCTCACCGCGGGACGCTGCCGCACCGCTTCACCAACCAGTTGTTGCGCACCCTGAACCACTTTGGCGTTGAGTCGATCGACCGGACCACCCCCGAGCTCGTCGAGGCGCTGTTCCGCCTCGCCAAGTCCCACGCCCGAATGCACTCCCAGATTCCCGCGCTGTTGACCGTGCTGGAGGACCGCCTCGCCCATCTCGGAGAACCAGGTGAGCACTTCGGGGAGCTGCTCGACCGCCTGGTCCATGAGACGCAAGAGCGTTATCCGGCGGTTCACGACATCGCCGTCGAATTGCGTTACGCCGCATTCGATTTGCCATTCTTGGAGCAGGTGAGGAATCGGGCGTTCACCGAGGTCGACGATTTGCTCGAGCAACTCGCTGAGGATCCGGATTCCGAAGACAGAGAGCGCCTTGTCAAGGCCTTGGTCAATTGTCCGCAGCCGCTCAAATCGGTTTTGTCGCGCCGGTTTGCCGGGGCATCAAAACCACTGCGTGAGGCGCTGCTCGAGGTGATGACACGCCGCTACTACCGCATCAGGGACCTTGGGGACTTCGCCTGCAGACACATCGACGGCTTCACATTCTCGAACACCGAATACACATTCGAGGGCCGTCAGATTCATGTTGTCAGCGCCCATCTCCGCTACAAGGATCTGAAGAAGGGGACCAAGGCTCTGCGCAAGGCTCTCGAAGAGTTCCCCGCCGACCACGACATAGTCGTCGACATATATGTCCGCCGCTCGCGGTCCCACGCATCGCCGGAGAAAACCGAGAAGCAGGTCAGAGGCGTCCTGAACAAGGCGCTGGGGTCGCAGCAACTGCGCCGCATTGTGGTTGCGATTTCCGGTTCCGGGGACGACCGTTCGCTCAGCGGGGTGCTGCACTTCACCTTCCGGGCCGACGGCGACAACCGGTACGTCGAAGAAACCATGTACCGCGATCTCCACCCGATGATGGGCAAACGGCTCGAGCTCTGGAGGCTGTCCCAGTTCGACCACCGTCGGCTCCCCAGCCTCAGCGACATCTACTTGTTCCACGCCGTCGCCAAGGACAACCCACGCGACGAACGGCTGATAGCCCAAGCCGAGGTCCGGGATCTGACCCCAATCCGGGACGAGGAAGGCAAGGTGATCAGGGTTCCCGAGTTCGAGCGAGTGTTCCGCGAGATCCTCGGACCGATCCGTCGCTATCAGGCCCATCTGCCGGTACGCCGCAGACTGCACTGGAACCGCATCGTTCTCTACGTCTGGCCGGTGCTCGAGTTCACGTTCAGCGAAGTCGAGGATGTCGTGTACCGCATTGCCCGTGAAACGAAGGGGCTTGGGATCGAACGGGTCCTCGTCCGGGTTCGCATGCGCAACCCCGAAGGTGAAATCGAGCTACGGGTGCTCACCATCAACAACCCCGGAGGCGGCGGGCTGCGCCTCCAGCTACGGGCTCCGGGAAAGGGCCCAATGCGACCGCTCTCGGAACTGGCGCAGAAGATCGTCGGCTTGCGGAGACGAGGGCTGACGCACCCGGCTGAGATCGTCGAGACTCTCCAACACGTCAGCGGAACCGATGCCGGCGGCCAGCCGAGCGGCAGCTTCACCGAGTACGACTTCGACGATGCCGGTGAACTGCAGCCGACGGATCGACCTCCTGGGGACAACGAAGCAAACGTGATCGTCGGCATCATGAGCAACCCGACGGAACGCTACCCCGAAGGCATGCGCCGAGTAGTGATACTGGGGGATCCGTCGCGCGGAATGGGGAACCTCGCCGAAGAGGAATGCCAGCGGATCGTCGCTGCGATGGATCTGGCCGAAGCCGAGGACATCCCGCTCGAGTGGTTCGCCGTCTCGGCCGGAGCCCGCATCTCGATGGAATCCGGCACCGAGAACATGGATTGGATCGCCCGGGTGTTGCGCCGCATCGTCGACTTCACCCAAGCCGGGTGTGAGCTGAACATCATCGTTGTGGGCATCAATGTCGGTGCCCAGCCATATTGGAACGCAGAGGCAACGATGCTCATGCATACCAAGGGCATTCTGATCATGACCCCCGAAGCAGCCATGGTGCTCACCGGCAAGCGAGCTCTCGACTACTCGGGAGGCGTCTCCGCAGAGGACAACCGCGGCATCGGTGGCTACGAGCGCATCATGGGACCCAACGGGCAGGCCCAGTACTTCGCCACCGACATCGCCGACGCCTGCCGCATCCTGCTCGATCACTACCACTTCACCTACCGGGCGCCGGGAGAGCGCTTCCCCCGGCCGGCGCGCACTGTCGACGCCAACAACCGGAACGTCGCCGATGCCCCTCACGGCGGCGAGTTTGCCACCGTCGGCGACGTCTTCTCTGAGGACCTCAATCCGGACCGCAAACTCCCGTTCGAGATCCGCCGAGTCATGGATGCGGTCGCCGATTCGGACCTTCCCTCGCAAGAACGCTGGCGCGGCATGCAACACGCCGAAACCGCAGTCGTTATCGACGCGTTCGTCGGCGGTCATGCGGTCGCCCTGCTGGGACTCGAGTCGAAGCCGATGCCCCGGCTCGGATTCGTGCCTGCCGACGGCCCGCTGCAATGGACGTCGGGCACCCTCTTCCCCGTCGCGTCGAAGAAGATTGCACGGGCCATCAACGCAGCATCTGGAAACCGCCCGGTGGTCGTGCTCGCCAACCTCTCCGGTTTCGACGGGTCCCCTGAGTCGATGCGGCGCTGGCAACTCGAGTACGGCGCAGAGATCGGGCGCGCCATCGTCAACTTCGACGGACCCATCGTGTTCTGTGTGGTCTCCCGCTACCACGGCGGGGCGTTTGTCGTCTTCTCCAAGACCCTCAACGACAACATGGAGGTCGCTGCCCTAGAAGGGTCGCGTGCCTCGGTCATCGGAGGCGCCCCGGCCGCTGCTGTGGTCTTTGTGCCCGAGGTGCGCCGGCTCACCGCCGAGGACTCGAGAGTCGTCGAACTGGGCGAGCAACTCACCAACGCTTCCGGAGCCACCCGCACCGAGCTGCGGCAGCGGTTGGATGACTTGCGGGACGAGGTGTCAGCCGAGAAGCAGGGCGAGGTGGCCGCCGAGTTCGATCGCATTCACTCGGTGCAGCGCGCTCAGGAGGTGGGCTCGATCGACGTGATCATCCCGCTGCACGAGTTGCGCCCCTACCTGATCGACGCCATCGAACGTGGCAAGGAACGGGCCATGGGCAACGGGGGATGACGATGCCGGTCTTGCAGCCGACCTGGCTGGCCGCATCTCTCGAGGACGTCGCTCCGGACGCCGAATGGGTCGACGAGGCACTAGCCGCCCGGCTCGCTCGGATGACCTACACCAAACGCTACTCCGAAGCTCGGCTGGGTCGTTGGGCAGCCAAACAGGCGGTTGCCAAAACAATGCGCATCGAGTCTGTGCGAGACGTCGTCATCCGCAATGCTCCGGATGGTGCACCGGAGACTCTGGTGCGCGGACGCTTGATCGACGCGGTGATCGCCATGACGGATCGCTCCGATTGGGCAGTGTGCATGGTCTTGCCGGGCCGAACCCGAATCGGGTGTGACCTCGAGATCGTCGAGCCGCGCAGCCGTGCGTTCGTCTCCGACTACTTCACACTTCCCGAACAGGAGACGGTGGCAGCCGCCGATGACCCCGCCGTCATGGCCAACCTCATCTGGTCGGCCAAGGAGAGTGCACTGAAGGTCTTGCGCACCGGCCTCCGCCAGGACACGAGAACGGTCGAAGTGACCCTCCTCGAACACACGGACGGAGAATGGCGAGGACTCGAAGTCAAGGAGCAGACCGGTCGAATCCTGCCCGGTTGGTGGCTGAGGCACAACGAGTTCGTCCTGACCTGTGCAGCCGAGGGGCCGATCGCGGCACCGCGTTCACTCGTCAACCCCACTCCACTTGCCGCCGCCCAACCGAGCCACCGGTGGATGGAACAGCCGCAGCGGGCCGCGGGATCGGCTGTCCCGGACCCTCGCTGAGAGGGAGTAGAGGCTGACGTGATCCGGACCCGTTCCTGCGGACATAGCTTCGCTATTTCGCAGACATGTCCGCAAGAACCGTCGGGTGACGCTGTCAACGCGACGAGGGCCCCCGGATCGGGAGCCCTCAGTACGTCGCCTAATGCCGGCTATTCGTCCTCGCCGTCGCCGCCGTCCTGAGCCCCGAGGCTGGCCAGCCACTGGGCCGGATCCGCCGGCAGTGCTTCCTCGGGGACGGTTGGCTCGGGCATCTCGTCACCAAACAGCCCCAGCGCACTGACCACCGTGGCATCCGGCAGAGAAGGCTCGATCGACTGGTAGTTGCTGCTCCCGGTACCTGCCGGGATGAGCTTGCCGATGATGACGTTCTCCTTCAGACCGCGCATGAAGTCGGATTTGCCCTGGAGCGAGGCCTCGGTGAGCACCCGGGTCGTCTCCTGGAACGACGCTGCCGAGAGCCACGAGTCCGTGGCCAACGACGCCTTGGTGATACCCATCAGCTCGGGACGACCCTCTGCCGGGCCCTTACCGTCTTCGACGAGGCTGCGGTTCACATCACGGAACTCCTGCTCATCGACCAACTCAGCAGGCAAGAAGTGCGAGTCGCCGGAGTTGACTACACGCACCTTGCGCAGCATCTGGCGGACGATCAGCTCGATGTGCTTGTCGTGGATGTCGACACCCTGGCTCCGGTACACCTCCTGGACCTGGTCGACCAGGTACCGCTGGGCCGCCCGCACACCCTGGACCTC
>JASJAS010000008.1 GCA_030066875.1 Acidimicrobiia bacterium
CCGATGCTCTACGACCGTCAGATGAGCGATGCTGAGCTCAAACTGCGCGTCATGGAGATGCTCGAGTGGGCACTGGATCAAGAAGAGTCCGTGCCGCTCGCCAGGGCCGATCGTGTAGCCCTGCTGCAGGAGATTGCCGACGACGTCCTGGGGTACGGCCCGATCGACCCCTATCTGTCCGACACCGATATCACCGAAGTCATGGTCAACGGACCGCACCAGGTCTGGATCGAACGGTTGGGCAAACTCAGCCTCTCCGAAACCCGGTTTGTCGACGCGACGCACCTCGAGCGAATCATCGAGAAGATCGTCGGCCAGGTCGGGCGTCGTATTGACGAGTCAACTCCGATGGTGGACGCCCGTCTTCCCGACGGCTCTCGTGTCAACGCGGTCATCCACCCGCTGGCGATTGGCGGCCCCTTCCTGACGATCCGTAAGTTCAGCGCCGATCCGTTTACCTCCGATCAGCTCGTTGAGATGGGTTCCTTCACTGAACAGGTGGCAGGTTTCCTCCGCCGCTGTGTCTACGGGCGCCTCAACGTGATCGTCAGTGGCGGTACCGGCTCCGGTAAGACCACTCTGCTCAACGTTCTCTCCAGCTACATTCCGGACACCGACCGCATCATCACGGTCGAGGATGCGGCGGAGCTCCGTCTGAACCAGATGCACGTACTCTCGCTCGAGGGGCGCCCCCCGAACATCGAGGGTAAAGGCCGGGTCACCATTCGCGACCTGGTGCGCAATACGCTGCGTATGCGCCCGGACCGGATCGTGGTTGGTGAGGTTCGTGGCGGCGAGGCTCTCGACATGCTCCAGGCCATGAACACCGGTCACGATGGCTCGTTGACGACGGTGCACTCCAACTCGCCGCGGGACACGTTGGCTCGTATCGAGACGATGGTTCTCATGGCGGGCATGGACCTGCCGGTGCGTGCCATCCGCGAGCAGGTGTCGTCGGCCGTTGACCTGGTTGTGCACCTCAACCGGCTGCGCGACGGTACGCGTCGAGTGACCCAGGTCACCGAGGTCGTCGGGATGGAGGGAGACGTCATCACGACCCAGGATCTCTTCATGTTCGACTACGGCATGGGTATCGATGGCGACGGCATGTACAAGGGCCGTCTCAAGGCAACGGGTATTCGGCCGACCTTCAGCGATCGGCTCACGGACTACGGCATCAACCTTCCGGCCGAGCTGTTTGCACCGGAACCCTTCGCAGGCAGGTAGATATGCGACGCCCGCTAACGGTGGCGACTCTGGCGCTGATCATGCTGATGAGCTTTGCCTCGCCGGCATTGGCGCAGAGCTCGGGCACCAGTAGCACGCGCTCAATGCTGTTGATTGCCGGCGCGATCGGCGCCGGCATCGCGTTGTTCCTTTTGATCGTCATTCTGTTCAATCCAGCATCTTCGGTCGAGCGGGATCTACAGGGCCGGCTGGGTGCCTACACCGAGGGCGGCGAGGATCGGGGGCGTCTCGCCCGGATTCCGCTTCTCCGCCGCTTCGTCAGCGGCGCTGAAGACATCGCTCGCGATCGTGGGTTCATCAACCAGATCGAGACCGCGCTGGATCAGGCCAATCTCCCGCTTCGCCCAGGTGAGGCGATTGCAGGCATTGTCGGCCTTGCCGCGGTTGCCGGCATTGTGATCATGGTTGTCCAGCAGAGTCCGATCTGGGGGGCAATAACGGCGGCCGTTGTTCTGGCGGTGGCGGTTGTTCTCATCCAGGGCGTTGCGTCTCGTCACAAGACGAAGTTCGAGAACCAGCTCCCCGACACCCTCAACCTGCTTTCGACGTCGTTGCGTTCCGGGTACTCGTTGCTGCAGGCGGTGGAGGCAGTTGCCGCGGAGTCGCCGGAACCGACCGCGCGCGAGTTTGGTAGGGCCATGAACGAAACCCGGCTGGGGCGGTCGCCGGTTGCCGCGCTGAAGCACGTCGCGGACCGGATGGAATCAGTTGACTTCGACTGGGCAGTGCTGGCCATCAGTATCCAGCGCGAAGTCGGTGGCAACCTGGCCGAGGTGTTGCAGACCGCGTCCGACACGATGCTCCAACGCAACCGGTTGCGGCGTGAGATGAAGGCACTGACGGCCGAAGGTCGTGTGTCGGCAATCGTTTTGGGCTCGTTGCCTTTCTTCCTGTTCGCATTCTTGTTCACAACGCGTAGGGATTACCTACAGCCCATGCTGGACTCGACTTGGGGCCTCATCGCCCTCGGAGGGGCCTTCGGGCTGCTCCTCATCGGGATCTTCTGGCTGACACGCATCGTCAAGGTGGATGTCTAATGGATCAAGCACTGTTTGCTGCAATAGCCGTCGGCGTCACCCTGGGAGCAGCCACCATCTTCATCGGCAGTGGCGTTCTCAAGGCTCGGGCGAGCGCCTCGCGCAGGCTTGCGGGACTCCGCGAGACGAGAGCTGAAGTTCTGGAGAAAGGCTTCGGCGAACGAGCCGTGGCTCCCGTGTTCCAGGGCGTCGGACGATTCGCAATGCGGTACACGCCGCAAGGCTGGGGAGCACGCGTCGACAAGAAGCTCGTGATTGCGGGCTGGACGCCGCGCCTCGACGCCAATTCGTGGGCGGCCATCAGGGTGATTGCGTTCATAGCCGGCGTGTTCCTCGCCTGGTACGTCCAGGGAGTTCTGACCGGTACGGCGCGGCTTGCCGCAACCGTGGGCGCGCTGATCCTTGGTCTGCTTGGTCCGGAGGCGATCTTGAGCCGACGGGTTGACGAGCGCAAGGCTGCCATGGAACGAGACCTTCCTGACATCATTGACCTCCTCGTCATCAGTGTCGAGGCCGGTCTCGGCTTCGAGGGAGCTCTGGGTCGAGTGGTGCAGAATGTCCCAGGTGAACTGAGCGATGAGTTTTCGCGAATGCTGCAGGAAACGAGGGTCGGCGTGAGCAGGAACGCTGCGTTGAAGTCGTTGGCCGAACGCACAGACGTCGACGACCTCAACACGTTCATCATGGCCCTGACCCAGGCCGACGCCTTTGGTGTGTCGATTTCACGCATGCTTCGGGTTCAAGCCGACGAGATGCGTGTGCGGCGCCGCTTGCGGGCTCAGGAGCGAGCTTTTGCGGCTCCGGTGAAGATGACCTTCCCCCTCGTGCTTTGTATCTTCCCCGGAATCTTCACGGTGCTGCTCGGTCCGGCAGCAATTCAGATTGCCGACGCGATCCTCTGATCTGTGAATCGATTACGAGTCGCCCATCTTCGGCTGCTCGTTCCGTTTGTTGTACTGGCGTGGCGAGCCACCTTGCCCATCGGCGACAACTCGTTCCTGTGGCACGTACGCGCTGGAACGCTGCAGCTCGAAAGCGGCTCCGTACTTGCCGCGGACCCGTTCTCTTTCACCGCATTCGGTGAGCCGTGGCGGACTCAGTCCTGGCTGGCTGAACTCGGCTACGGGTGGCTGGAGCGAGTGACGCACGGCATCGGATGGGTGCCTTTGATGAAGTTTGTCGCGATGTCGCTGACAATCGCGTTGCTCGGTCTGGTGATCTACCGAGTGGGAAAGGCGCGTCCATGGCTCACACTCGGCGGAATGCTTCTTCTCGTCTGGCAGGGGACACCGTTCGGGGTCGCCCGCCCTGCCCTGCTGGGATACTTGCTGCTTGCGATCGTTATAGCGGTCGCTCACACCAAGCCGGCGCCGCTGTGGATCTTGCCCCCGTTGTTCTGGCTATGGGCGTCGGTCCACGGGATGTTCGTCGTCGGTCTGGGCTACTTGTTTCTCGACGGGCTTCGCAAGCGCTCTCGCAAGCAGATCCTTGCGGCTGCAATCTCCGGCTTGGCCACGGCATTGACTGCTCACGGCCTCGGAACGTGGTGGATCCTGGTGCAGTTCTTCGAGAACCGGGGCGCCCTCGACCTCATATCTGAGTGGCAGGCCCCGAATTTCTCGAACCCGTTCATAGTCCCGATGCTCATTGTGCTGGTCGGCCTCATCGTGGCCGGTGCACTTGGCCGACTCGCCCCGGCCCAGTTGTGGATCGTCATACCGTTCGTCGCTTTTGGCGTTCTCGCCGAGCGCAATCTGTGGCCCGCGGTATTGGCCCTGACACCCATAGCGATCTTGGGGTTTGCTCGTGAAGGGCCCATCAAGAAGCCCGCGACTTCCGAACCGGCAGCGATCAACTGGGCGATTGCGGTGACGATGATCGCAGTTGCGGGCTTGGGTGTCACTCGCCCTGTCGAGCTGCGCGACGACCGGTTCCCCTCCCGTGAGGCAGTGAGCTCATTGAATGAGGGTCCGGCGTTCCACGGAACCGCGGTCGGGGGGTACTTGATCTTCGCAGATTGGCCGGACCGTTCGGTGTTCATCGATGATCGCGCCGAACTCTACGGCGAATCAGGCTTCCAACGTTTCCATGATCTCCGCAACGGGGTTGACGTCCAGGACACGTTTGCCGAATTGGGGATCGACCAAGCTCTGGTCAGTGCCGACTGGCCGATTGTCGACTATCTCGAGCTCCTGGGCTGGGATTACCGTTACGAGGATGAGCACTTCGTCGTGATGGCGGCGTCCTAGGCCGAGAGGTAGAGGACGCGAAAAAGGGCCCCGGAGGGCCCTCTTCCAGAGTAAGACTTCGCTTACAGGGTCTGTGCAATCGAGTTGAACTCGGTGGAAACCGAACTACCCACAGCCGTGATGGCGATCAGGGCGACGATGGCGATGAGCGCAACCAACAGCGCATACTCGACGAGGCTGGCGCCCTCTTCATCGCGGTTCAAAAGTGCAGTCCACATATGGAGCATGGTTTCTTCCTCCTTGGCAGGGTGATCCGAGATTGATTATCCACAGATATGGGCGAGGCTCAATAGGTCGGACGCCCCAATTGGTAACTTTAAGTGGGTGAAACCACCGCGCGGAGTAGTCGAGGTCGGAAGGCCCCGCCGGGGCTCAGCGATGGATTCCGAGTCGAATCGCCTCCACGACGGCCTGGGCGCGATCCGTGATGGCGAGCTTCTCATAGATACTTGCCAGATGGTTCTTGACGGTCTTTTGCGAGATGAAGAGCCGGTCGGCGAGATCCTCGGTGCCACTCACGCCGGAGGCGAGAAGCCGGAGAAGCTCGCGTTCCCGGCTGGTCAAGGCGGCCGCGCCCTCATCGAGAATGGGTTGACGGTGTCGATCTAGTACGTCGCGGATGGTGGCCTCGTCGAGGACCTCTTCTCCAGCGGCTACGGCACGAATGGCTGCGGCCAGATCAGGAAGGGGTGCAGACTTCGAGAGGAATCCGGATGCCCCGGCCGCGGCCGCCTTGCGCCGCTGTTCATCCTCGGCATGCATGGTGACGACAATCGAGGGAGGTGCTCCCTCCAACTTGCGCAAAGCTCCGATGCCGCTCAGTCGGGGCATTTCGATGTCGACCAGGATCACGTCGGGGGTCGCGCTGTCGAGTACCTCGATCAATTCGCGTCCGTCAGCGGCGGTGGCGATGACCTTGATGTCCGGCAGGCTGTCGAGTGCTTGGGAAAGCCCCTCCCGCAACATTGTGTGGTCATCAGCGATGACGATCCTGATTGCCATCTAGTGGTCCTCCCAGGTGATGGTAACGCGACTGCCCTGCTCGTCTCCGGAGTCTACGGTCAGGGTGCCGCCGATCTCGGCGGCGCGTTCCCTCATTCCGAGAACTCCGTAGTGGCCCTTGGGAAGGTCAGATGGGTCAAATCCACGTCCGTTGTCGAATACCGATATTCGGCCGCGATCTCGATCCACCTCGCCTTCGATCCGAAGTACGGATGCGTGGGAATGTTCGATGGCATTGCGGACCGCCTCGGCCAGGATGGCACGCAGCTCGACGGCAACGGCTGGGCGGGGTGGGCGATGCTCCTCGATGGCGACCGATATCTCGGGCCCGGAGCCGGCCGCTTCAGCCGCAACCTCGTAGGCCTGCTCGACGATCGAAGCAACGTTGTCGTGGCGGAGGTCCGAGACCGTCGTACGCACCTCTTCGACGAGGGCCGTCACGGCCTCGCGGGTGCCCTCGAGATGCCTGGCGAGCTCGGCATCCTCCGCCGTGTGGATGAGCATGTCGAGTCTCAGGCCGAGACTGGCCAGGGCCGGGCCTATGTTGTCATGCAGCTCGCGAGCCAGGCGGACCCGTTCCTCATGCACCGTCCGGTGTGCGATGCGCTGGAGGAGTGCGACATTGTCGAATGCCAGACCGACCTGGCTGACGATGGGCTGGATCGACGGGTTGTAGCGCCTCAGGTCATCTTCGGGCTGGGCCCAGAGCTCGATACGTCCCAGGCTGATCCCGCGCATCTCGATGGGGTAGACGACCGAGTCGGTCTCGCCGTTCGGTTCGCCGGTACGGGCGACGACTACCGCTTCGCCGTCGTCCCGGATGAGGCTCACCCGGCCTGCAGCGAACGGGACCGATCCGGCAAGATCGCGTAGCGCAACGCTGCCGATTGTCACTGGATTGAGCTCCTGAGTGTTGGCCAGTTCGGAGAGACTGGTGAGAAGCGTGTGGGCAGTTTGGATGCGTTCGATGCGAACGGTCGCCGCCTGCAGCTCAGCGCTACGGGCGCTCGTCTCGGCCATGATCCTCCTCACCTGGGTGAAGGTGATCACGATCAACGCATAGAGGAAGGCCGGTTGGATCGTCGACTGGTCGAGAAGCGGCTGCTCGAGGGCGCGCGCAATGACAAACAACCCGGCGATGGCGAGGGCCGCCGTCTCGAGACCGACCCGCATACCCAGGAAGCTCGCAGCAAACAGAGGAGGTCCGGCGAGGAATATCACATAGGCCGATTCAGATCCGCCGGTCAACGCCATCGCGATCAATGCCACGACGATGCCGAGCACTGCCATCAGCTCGCCCCATTGCTCGGAGTTGCGCAGTCGTCGGGGCAGGATCTGCATAGTGACCACCCAGGCTGCCGCTAATAGCGCCGAGATACCCACCGTCGCCGTGGCGCCGCGAACGACTGCGCTCACGATCACCGAGAGGGTCAACGACGCCCAGAGCACCGCGGTCAGCGCCCAGTCGAGCCTCTGCTCCCAGGGGTCGTAGTCGGTGGTCATTGCCACAGGGTACAGTCGAGTCCGTGAGAGCTGAGGGCAATACTGATCAGCCACTCCGACTTGTCATCAGCGGCGGCATCGGCAGCGGCAAGTCGACCGTCTTGGCGATTCTCGCTGAGCTGGGAGCGGTCATCATCGAAGCCGATCGACTCGGCCACGAGGTTCTCGAACCCGGTGGCGCTGCCCATGGCGCCGTCGCCGACCAGTGGCCCGCCGTCGTAGACGGCGACAGAATCGATCGAACGTTGCTGGCTGCCGTTGTATTCAGTGATCCAGAGCAACTGGACACGTTGGAGCGACTCACTCACCCGCACATCCGCTTCGCGATTCAGGAGCTGGTCGATCGAAATCCCGATCGAGACATCGCCGTCGAGCTGCCGGTCCGGTCGAATCTGGTTGGTCCGGGGTGGAGTCGGGTAGTGGTGGTCGCACCGGTCGAGGAAAGACTCGACCGAGCGGTCGCCCGAGGCTTTGCGGAGGGCGATGTTGCTCGCCGTATGGCGCTGCAGCCGTCCGATGCCGAATGGGCTGAATCTGCCGACCACATCATCGAGAACGCGGGAAGTCTCGGCGATCTGCGTCGAGCCGTGAGGAAACTGTGGGATGAGCTCCACGCAGATGCGGCCGGCTAGCTAGCGGCACGGGTTTCTTGTCACCCTGAGGCGGTACGCTGCCGCCATGCGTCCTTTCAAGGTCCATTCCGACTTCGAGCCCGCGGGTGACCAGCCGGAGGCGGTTGCCCAGCTGGCTGCCGGCATCGAGAGGGGCGATCGTTTCCAAACGCTGATGGGTATCACCGGCTCTGGCAAGTCGGCGACTGTTGCCTGGCTCATCGAGCAGGTGCAGCGGCCGACCATCGTGCTAGCTCCCAACAAGGCGCTCGCGGCGCAACTCGCCAACGAGTTCCGTGAGTTCTTCCCCGAGAACCGGGTTGAGTATTTCGTCAGCTACTACGACTACTACCAGCCCGAGGCCTACATCGCCCAAACCGACACCTACATCGAAAAAGAATCGACGATGAACGACGAGATCGATCGACTGCGCCACGCCGCAACTGCGGCCCTGTTGACGCGGGAGGACGTGATCATCGTGGCCTCGGTGTCGGCGATCTACGGGTTGGGTTCACCCGAGCAATACGAGGGAAGACTGCTGCGAGTGATCCGGGGTGTCGAGTATCCACTGGAGGATGCTGTGCGGCGGCTGGTCGACATCCAGTATGAGCGGAACGAAGTCAACCTGGTTCGCGGCAAGTTCCGCCTTCGCGGGGATACGCTCGAGATCTTTCCGGCATACGACGAGGCAATCTATCGCGTCGAGTACTTCGGTGATGAAGTCGACCGCATTCTGCGCATGAACCCGGTAACGGGGGAAATCCTCGAAGAGTTGCGTGAAGCGTTCGTCTATCCGGCTACCCATTACGTCGCCGGACAGGAGCGCATTCTTCGTGCGGTGCAGGACATCAATGAAGAACTGGCGGACCGGCTCGGCGAACTCCAAGACGCCGGGAAACTGCTCGAGGCGCAACGGCTGCGCATGCGGACTTCCTACGACATGGAGATGATGCGAGAGATTGGCACCTGCGCCGGAATCGAGAACTACTCCCGTCACCTGGATCGGCGTGAACCCGGCGAGGCTCCTTACACCCTGCTCGACTACTTCCCGGCCGAGTACGTGACAATCATCGACGAAAGCCACGTCACCATTCCGCAGATCCACGGTCAATACGCTGGCGATCGGAGCCGCAAGGAGGTGCTCGTCGAGCACGGCTTCCGCCTCCCCTCGGCGATGGACAATCGCCCGCTCACCTTCGAGGAATGGTACGAGCGCACCAACCAGTGCGTGCTGTTGTCGGCGACCCCGGCAACCTGGGAAATGGACATCTCGACGCAGGTTGTCGAGCAGGTCATCCGGCCGACGGGCTTGGTCGACCCCGAGGTCGTGGTTCGACCCACGAAGGGGCAGATTGATGACCTGGTCGAGGAAATCAGACAGCGAGCCGAACGAGACCAGCGAGTCTTGGTGACGACGCTCACCAAGAAGATGTCGGAGGACCTCACCGACTATTTGCTCGAGCTCGGGGTGAAGGCCCGCTACCTGCACTCCGACATCGACACGCTGGAGCGAGTGCAGATTCTCAGCGAGCTGCGGATGGGGGAGTACGACGTGTTGGTAGGCGTGAACCTGTTACGGGAGGGTCTCGACCTACCGGAGGTAGCCCTGGTCGCGATCCTCGATGCCGACAAGGAGGGCTTCTTGCGTTCCCAGACTTCGCTGGTGCAGACGATCGGACGAGCGGCTCGCAACGTTGATGGTCAGGTCATCATGTATGCGGACCATGTCACAGATTCCATGCAGTGGGCGATCAACGAAACCAACCGCCGTCGTCGCATCCAGATGGAGTTCAATGAAGCTCACGGAATCGATCCCCAGACGATCAGGAAGAAGGTCACCGACATTCTGCAGCTCGTCCAGAGTTCAGACATGCCCTCGGCCGACCGAAGGGCCAGGGAGACCAGGGAACGGGCACCGCTCGATCTGGGCACCGACGATCTGCGCCGGTTGATCCAAAGCCTCGAGGAAGAGATGCACGAGGCAGCGACGGAACTCAGGTTCGAATACGCGGCCCGCTTGCGGGATGAGGTCAACGAGCTGAAACGCGAGCTACGCGAGGTTGCCGAGGCCGCCAAATAGACCGCTTTGGGCCGCGTCTTGGATATCGTCTCCTCGTGACCACCGACAACTCGACATCTTCGGGATGGCGACTTCGTGTCTACCCGCTGGCTCTGGTTGTTGTGCTCGCAGCAGCGCTGCTCTTTGCGGTACTGACCTACGACATCGATCACCCCACCAGCCGTCTCGGAGGTGACTACCCGTCGTTCTACGGCGCCGGCGCTATTGCCCGGGCTGGAGACTGGGATGAGCTGTACAGCGCTGAGCGACAATCAGTCGAACAGGAGGGACTGATCGACGATGCAGGGGGCTACCTGTATTTTTCGTATCCTCCGTTTGTTGCAGGGGCCTATTCGGTGCTCGCCTCGCTCGCCTACCGATGGTCTTTTCTGATTCACACCATTCTCATGGCGTTCGCGCTATTCGCTGCGATCAGATTGCTGGGGCCGTGGTTGCAGCGAGCGCAATGGCCTCCGCTGGCTCTGTTTGCCCTTGCTGTGGCGTTCTACCCGTTGCTGCGGGCTATTCCGGGTGGCCAGAACACCGCGTTGAGCCTGCTTCTGCTGGCTGCGGCGATTCGCTTGGACCTCGACGAAGCGCCGTTTCTCTCGGGCCTAGCTCTTGCCGCGCTTCTGTTCAAGCCGCAGTTCGGTGTGGTCATCGTTCCACTGCTGATTGTGGGTCGGCGGTGGCGAGTGCTAGTCGGGTGGGCGACCGGTGCGGTGATTCTCTTCGTGACGTCGACACTGCTGATGGGCGGGACCTGGCTGGCCGAATGGTGGGAGCAGGCGAGTGCCTTCCGTGAACAGAACGTTGCTGCGAACGGGGTGAACTTCGTCTCTCTTCCCGGGTTCTTCGAGAACCTCCTGGGTGCCGGGACGACGTCGGCTTTCCTCTTCGGCTATGGGCTGGCCGCGCTCTTTGGTACGGCAGTCGTCTACTACTGGTGGCAGCATCCCCAATCTCACGCGCTCGAGCGCTACGCCCTGGCCGGCGCGGCGGTAGTGCTCGCAGCTCCTCAGACCTTGTACTACGACGCCGGGATACTGCTTCTCGGTCTGGTCGCCGCCTTTGCGCTGCTACCGCGGCGAGCTGTTCTGCTTATCGCGATGATTGTGTTGTCGTGGTCACACATCGCAGCTGACGACCTGGGTTGGTCACCGCTCGGGCCGCTGTCGTGGGCGGCGGCGGCCTGGCTTGCTTGGTGGCTGACCGCCAACCGCGAAACCGAAGCTACGTCTGTGTAATTCTGTCGGGGGCGCGAACTACAATCGCCGTCGGTTGCGCAATTGGTCGAGGCGGAGGACGGCGCACCGGTGGGTAGTAACAAGATCATCGTCAAAGGTGCTCGCGAGCACAATCTGGCCAACGTCGACCTGGAGTTGCCGCGCGACCAGCTGATCGTGTTCACCGGCCTTTCCGGATCGGGCAAGTCGTCGCTTGCCTTTGACACGATCTACGCTGAAGGGCAACGCCGCTATGTCGAGAGCCTCTCTGCCTATGCCCGCCAGTTCCTCGGGCAGATGGATAAACCAGACGTCGACTTCATCGAAGGCCTATCTCCTGCCATTTCGATAGATCAGAAGACGGCCAGTCGCAATCCGCGGTCGACCGTCGGCACGGTCACTGAGATTCACGACTACCTCAGGCTGTTGTACGCCCGTATCGGAGTGCCGCATTGTCCCAACGATGGATCGGTGGTCGCTCGGCAAACCCCGCAACAGATCGTCGATCAGATCCTCGATCTCGCTGAGGGGACCCGATTTCAGATCCTTGCCCCGGTAGTCCAAGGTCGCAAGGGCGAGTACGAGTCTCTGCTGTCGGACCTTGCGAAGGATGGCTTCAGCCGAGCCCGTATCGATGGAGAAGTGCGCGACCTCACGGACGACGTCAAGTTGGACCGCTATTTCCAGCACACCATCGAGGTGATTGTCGACCGCCTGGTTCGCAAGGAAGGAATCGACCGGCGGCTCACCGACTCGCTCGAGACGGCTCTTTCGCTGTCAGAAGGAGTCGCGCTCATCGACATCATCGATGGGCCCACTCTGACGTTCAGTCAGCACTTTGCGTGTCCGCAGTGCGGGTTCTCGTTCGAGGAACTCCAGCCGCGCAACTTCTCGTTCAACAGTCCCTACGGGGCCTGTACGGCTTGCAGCGGGATCGGGACGCGCTATCAGGTCGATGCCGAGCTGGCTATTCCCCAGACCGACAAGAGCATTGGAGAAGGCGCCATCGCACCTTGGGCCGGTCGGCACCGCATGCGGTACTTCCAGCGGCTACTCGGGTCGGTTGCCGAGGAAGAAGGCATCGATCTCGATAAGCCGTTCGCCAAGCTATCGCAGCGACACAAGGACATCTTGATCAACGGCGCCGGCGACAAGCCGTTCACTGTCACGTATCAGAACAGATTCGGGCGGCGCCGTCGCTATGAAACGACTTACGAAGGGGTAGTTCCCTGGCTGCAGCGTCGCTACAAGGATGCGGAATCCGACGCTGCACGCGACCAGTACCGCCAGTTCATGCGCGAGGTCCCCTGTGGCGAGTGCCATGGAGGGCGGCTCAACCCAATCTCGCTTGCCGTCACTGTGGGCGGCATGGGCATCTTCGACCTGTCGTCGTTGCCGCTGCGGCGTGCGGTGAATTGGCTCGACGATATCGAGCTCTCTGAGCGTGACGCACAGATTGCCCGGCTGGTAATCAAGGAAATCAGAGCGCGGCTTTCGTTCCTCGTCGATGTCGGGCTCGACTACCTCACGCTCATGCGGTCGGCCGCCACCCTGGCAGGCGGCGAGGCACAGCGAATTCGACTCGCCACTCAGATTGGTTCTGGTCTAGTCGGTGTTCTCTACATTCTCGACGAGCCTTCTATCGGTCTCCACCAGCGCGACAACCGGCGGCTCATCGAGACCCTGCTTCGGTTGCGCGACCTGGGTAACACGCTCATCGTGGTCGAACACGACGAGGAAACCATCCGGGTTGCGGATCACATCGTGGACATAGGGCCCGGCGCCGGAGCGCACGGAGGCAAGATCGTGGCCGCCGGGAATCTCGACACCATTACGTCCTCCGCCCAGTCCATCACCGGTGACTATCTGGTGGGGAGAAGATCCATCGAGGTGCCGTCGGTACGACGGCTGGGCACCGGGGGTGCCATCGTCGTAGAGGGTGCCGCGGAGAACAATCTCCAGGACATTGCGGTCGAGTTTCCGCTTGGCAAGATGACGGTGGTGACCGGCGTATCCGGGAGCGGCAAATCGTCTTTGGTGCAGGAGATTCTCTCCAAGGGCCTGCATCACGACTTGCATGGCTCGCACGCCTTGCCGGGCAAGCATCGAAGGATCGTCGGCGTTGACCAAGTCGACAAGGTCATCAACATCGATCAGTCGCCGATCGGCCGGACCCCGCGATCCAACGCAGCTACCTACACCAAGGTCTTCGACCGGATCAGAGAACTCTTCGCCGCCACTCCTGATGCACGAATGCGCGGCTACAAGCCGGGGCGGTTCTCGTTCAACGTGGCCGGCGGCCGCTGTGAAACCTGCAAAGGTGACGGCACGATTCGCATTGAGATGCACTTCCTCCCCGATGTCTACATCCCCTGCGAGGTCTGTAGGGGGAGGAGGTATAACAGGGACACCTTGCAGATCGGTTTCAAAGGTCACTCGATTGCCGACGTGCTCGAGATGTCGGTCGAAGAAGCCCTTCACTTCTTCGAGAATCAGCCTCGCATTGCTCGAGTTCTCGAGACCTTGTTCGACGTGGGCCTTGGGTATATCCGGCTGGGTCAACCGGCGCCGACCCTCTCCGGTGGCGAAGCGCAACGCGTCAAGCTCGCATCCGAACTGGGCAAGCGATCGACCGGCAGCACCTTCTACATCCTCGACGAACCGACTACAGGACTTCACTTCGAAGATGTGCGCAAGCTGCTTGGGGTTCTGCAACGCCTCGTCGACGCAGGCAACACCGTGGTAGTGATCGAGCACAACCTGGATGTTGTGAAGACGGCAGACTGGATCATCGATCTAGGTCCGGAGGGTGGCGAGGACGGCGGCCGGGTCGTCGCCGCCGGAACCCCGGAGGAGATCATCGCCGTTCCGGAGTCGTACACCGGTAAGTTCCTCCGGGAGTTATTGGTATCGGCGTGAGCGAATCGGCGACCGACTGGCCCGACTTGACCGACTGGTGGCTCGGCGAGGTCGCTACCGACCCTATCTATGAGCTCGATGTGCTACCGCTCGTCGTTGCGCTTGCCGGCGAGGAGCGCGGGTTGACTATCGACCTCGGTTGCGGTGAGGGGCAGGTGATGCGCCGCTTGCCAGGCAACGTCGTCGGAACCGACGTGGTGCTCCCGTTGCTCAAACGGGCATCTTCAGCTGGGCCGGTCGTGCAGAGCCGGTTGCCGGATCTCGGATGGCTCAGGACCGACGCGGTCGACACGGCGCTGCTGGTGCTGGTCCTCGAACACCTCCCCGACATGAGTCTCTTGGCCGGGGTTGCCCGAGTGGTGAAATCGGGTGGCCGGCTCGTTGCCGTGATGAACCATCCAGCCTTCACCGCGGCTGATGCCGGCCCGGTGATGGATCCAAGTGACGGCGAGATCTTCTGGCGCTGGGGCGACTACTTCACGGCTGCGCGGGTGCAGATGGAAACGGGGGCCGGACCCAGAGTCCAGTTCTTCCACCGTCCGCTTTCGACGATCCTCAACGCTGCCGCGGATGCGGGATGGATGCTCGAACGCTTCGTCGAGTGCGGGTTCAGCGCTGCCGCCATAGAAGCGCAGCCGGGCTACGCCGGGCAGGAGCAAATGCCCAGACTCCTAGCCGTCCGCTGGAGAAGGGGTTAGCCGCTCGACTAGCCAACCACGGGGAGTGCTCAAGATCAACACTCAAGGTGGTGGCCATCTCGACCGATGACCTCGTGTTGACCAACGGAGGAATGATGGACGGTTTCTACGTCGCCTACGAATACGGGAGCGGGGCCGCATGGGCATTCGTCAAGGCTGATACGGCCGCCGCAGTCACCGCCGAGTTTCCCGAGCTGGATGTGTATGACACACCGCCGGAGTGGATGACGGTCGAAGATTTACACCAGGTGCGGGAACACGCTGTGGTCGAGCTACACGCGACCCCGAACTTGGATCACATTCTCGATGCCAGCCGCAGGATGTCGCTGGCCGCAGCTTCCTAGTAAGCCACCGCAACCGATCACCGGGTCCGATTCGGGCCCGGTGATGCGCGTCCCGAGCTCCGGTAGGTCGGGAGATCGTGTACCGAACTCGGCACGTGGCGTACCATCGCTGCGGTGATGGAACGGCCGCCTGCTTCGTCGATACCTGATAGCCCCGGGGTATACCTGTTCCACGGGAGCGACGACCGCGTTCTCTACATCGGCAAAGCAAAGTCCCTCAGGAAACGGCTCGCCAACTACTTCGGTGATGACCTGCTGGCGCGCACCCGGCTGATGATCGAACAAGCTCACCGGGTCGATTGGATCGTCACCGACGGCGAGGTCGATGCTCTCATGCTGGAGTACACGCTCGTTCAGAAACACCAGCCCCGGTTCAATATCAAGCTGCGAGATGACAAGAGCTTCCCGTATCTAGCGATTACCCGCTACCAGGAATGGCCCCGCGTGATGGTCATGCGAGGCAAACGGCGCAAGGGTGTTCAGTACTTCGGCCCGTACGCGCACGCGTACGCCATCCGGCAAACTCGGGATCTGCTGCTCCGCACGTTCCCGATCCGTTCCTGTACCGACTCGAAGTTCAACAGCCATGCTTCCCTGGGTCGACCCTGTCTCCTGTTCCACATCGAGCGCTGTTCCGGGCCGTGCGTTGGTGAGGTTGCTCCGGCAGAGTACGCCGCCTCCGTCGACGGCCTGGCGGCGTTCCTCGACGGAGATCGCTCGGACCTGACTGCACAGTTGCGAGCCGAGATGGCCGCCGCAGCCGATCGTCTCGAATACGAGCATGCGGCCAGGCTGCGCGATCAGCTGGCGTCCGTCGAGAAGGCGCTCCAGCGCCAGGAGTTGGTATCGGATCGTCCGGAGACGTTCGATCTCATTGCGATCGAGGAGGACGAGCTCGAGGCCGCCGTGGTGGTCTTCAACGTGACCAGGGGACGCCTCACCGGCCGCAAAGCGAGCGTTCTCGACAAGGTGGAGGATGTATCACCCGGCGAGTTGGTCGGGATCGTGCTCCGACAGACCTACGGCGGCGACGTGCCGCCACGGCTCGTGCTGGTCAGCGAACTGCCGGTCGATCCGGGCCTATGGATCGAATGGCTGGGCAGGCTTCGTCAAACAAAGGTCGAACTTCGAGTCCCGGCAAGAGGAGCAAAACGCCGGCTGCTGGAAACGGCCGGAGCCAACGCTCGCGAGGAGTTTGCCCGGCACCGGTTGCGACGGGCTTCCGATCACAATGCGCGCGCCAAGGCGCTGCGAAGCCTCCAGGAACACCTCGGTCTCGAAACGGCACCGCTCCGCATCGAGTGCTACGACATCTCAACCATCCAGGGCACCGACACCGTCGGGTCGATGGTGGTGTTCGAGGATGGGCTGCCCAAGAAAGCCGACTACCGCAGGTTCAGGGTCAAGTCGGTCATGGGCCAAGATGATTTCGCGGCGATGGAGGAGGTTCTGCGTAGACGCTTTGCTGCCTATGTTGCGGATCAGGACCGGCCTGTCGAAGAGAGGGGTAAGTTCGCCTACCCACCGTCTTTGATCATCATTGATGGGGGCGCCGGCCAGCTGGGTCGAGCCGTCAAGGTGCTTGATCACTTTGGGCTAGACATACCAGTTGCCGGGTTGGCAAAGCGACTCGAAGAGGTCTACCGGCCGGAACAGTCGGAGCCGCTGTTGATCCCGCGTGGCGAAGACGCCCTCTATCTGCTGCAAAGCGTGCGGGATGAGGCTCACCGGTTTGCGGTGACGTACCACCGCCGTCTCCGCAGCAAGCGCATGGTCGACTCGGTTCTCGACTCGGTAGCGGGGATCGGCCCGAAACGGAAGCGCCAACTGCTGCGCAGGTTTGGCTCGCTGAAGCGCTTGCGTGACGCTACCTTCGCAGAGATCGCCGAGGTCATTCCTGAGGCAGTTGCCACCGATCTGGTAGCGGCGCTTGGAAGACCCAACGATGGGAGTCAGGAGTGAGTGAATCCAGAGCTGTGATCATCACCGGAATGTCCGGCGCCGGCCGCTCGCAGGCAGCCAAGGTGATGGAGGACCTCGGCTACTTCGTCGTCGACAACCTTCCGACGGAGATGATCAAGTTCCTCGTCGACCAGATCGGCGTACCGGAAGGCCGGCGAGAGCGTATCGCCGTGGTGGTCGATACCCGCGGCGGGGTCACTTTCGACGCGCTCGATGCTGCGTTGCGCAGCCTGCTGCAACGCAGCATTCGGACAACGGTGCTATTCATGGATGCCAGCGACGAAGCGCTCGAGCGCCGCTTCGAGGAGACCCGGCGCAGCCATCCGATTGCTGAAGGAACCTTGGCCGACCGGATCGCCACCGAGCGAGACTCCTTCGAAGAGATCCGTGGTTTGGCGGACGTCATCATCGATACCACCGAGCTCAATGTTCACGAGTTGCGCGACAAGGTGATCGAAGCCTTTGAGACGTCGGGGCATACCCGGCGGCTCCGAGTCGACGTGATCTCATTCGGGTTCAAGCGGGGAACGCCGCGAGTCGTCGATGTGCTGTTCGATGTGCGCTTTCTTCCCAACCCGCATTGGATACCGGAACTCCGGCCACTCACGGGCCACGACGACCCCGTGCGGGATCACGTCCTGCGTTCAGCGGACGCGGAGGAGTTCGTGGCGAAGGCAATGGACCTGTTGCAGTTCCTGCTGCCGCGCTATGAGGCCGAGGGCAAGGCGTATCTGACGATCGGCATCGGGTGCACCGGTGGCAAACACCGATCGGTGGCACTCGCCGATGAACTGACCCGGCTACTGCGAGAAGAGGGGTTCGACGCCAACGTGAGTCATCGCGACACTCCGGATGCGGATGAATAGGCCGCTGGACACGCCGCTCACTGAGGCTCTGGAGAAAGCGCTCGCTGCGGAGCGGAGCGGTCCGCATGTTGTCGCCATCGGCGGCGGCAAGGGTCTGGCCAGCGCGCTCAGCGCCGTGTTGCGGTACGCAGGTCGAATCGACGCCATCGTGACCGTCGCGGACGATGGAGGGTCTTCGGGACGCTTGGCACCGGATCTCCAGATCCCGCCCCCCGGAGACATCCGCAAGTGTCTGATTGCGCTTACACCGGAGGATTCCATCTGGAAGCGCTTGTTTGAGTACCGGTTTCTCGGCGCCGACGTCAGTGGCCACTCGCTCGGCAACCTGCTGATCGCGTCCCTTGCCGACTTGGAGGGCGACTTTGCGAAGGCGCTGCAGGCCGCCGAGACATTGCTGGGCACCGTCGGATCGGTGATTCCGGTTTCGCCGGAACGTCTGCATATCGAGGCTACGGTCGATGGGGAGCCCGTCGACGGACAGGTAGCGCTGGCGCTCAGTCGGGGTCGGGTAGAGGAGATGAGGCTGGTTCCCGAACATGCGGTCGCCAGCCCGGAGGCTCTCGATGCGATTGCTGATGCCGACCAGATTGTCATCGGTCCGGGCAGCCTGTACACCTCGTTGTTGGCGACTCTGCTGGTCCCCGGAATCACGGAAGCGATCAACGCGGCTCCCGCACGTCTCGTATACGTTGCCAACCTCAGCACCCAGGACGGCGAGACGTTGGGCATGGACTGCACCGATCACTTGGATGCACTGATCGCGATGAGTGGGATGAGACCGCCCGCTGCTATCGTTGCCAACGAAGCGTCGGTGACGTTTCCGCCTCCCCTGACGCAGCTCGAGGCCGATGAGGAGGTGCTGGCAACCTATGGTGTTGACGTGGTCTTCGGCCATCTCGTGGAAATCACTTCCACAGTGCCGAGACATGATCCGGTTCGCCTCGGCGGCGTATTGGCGCGTCTCATCTGACAACCACGAGGCGAAGGAACCTTCATGAAGGTAGCAATCAACGGTTTTGGTCGAATCGGCCGCAATTTCTTCCGTGCCGCCAAGAAGAACAATGCTGGTTTCGACATGGTCGCGGTCAACGACCTGACGAGTGCTGAGACCCTGGCCCACTTGCTCAAGTACGACAGCGTGCACGGCAACTATCCGGGGAGCGTCGAGATCGCCGACGGAGACCTGATCGTCGACGGTGATCGATTCAAGGTCTTCTCCGAGCGTGACCCCGAGAACCTGCCGTGGGGTGATCTGGACGTTGACGTGGTCATCGAATCGACGGGCATCTTCCGCAGCCACGAGGCGGCATCGAAGCACGTCACCGCAGGAGCCGAGTACGTCCTCATCTCCGCTCCGTCCGGTGACGCCGACATCTCGTTGGTCCTCGGTGTCAATGACGACATGTTTGATCCGTCACAGCACAAGGTGATATCCAACGCATCGTGCACAACGAATTGCGTAGCGCCGATGGCCAAGGTTCTCGACGACGCCTTCGGTATCGAGCGAGGAATGTTCACCACGGTCCACGCGTATACGAACGACCAGGCGATTCTCGACGTGCCACACAAGGATCTTCGCCGGGCTCGCGCCGCCGCTACCAACATCATCCCAACCGCCACCGGCGCGGCCAAGGCAATCGGAAGCGTGCTCCCCAGCCTGGACGGCAAGATGCAGGCGATGGCGATGCGGGTGCCGGTTTCCGACGGGTCGATCACTGATCTCGTCGCAGTGCTCGGGCGCAACGTCGACGAAAACGAGGTTCACGCCGCATTCCGTGCAGCTGCTGACGGGCCGCTCAAGGGCATCCTCCGTTACACCGAGGACCCGATCGTGTCGGGTGACATAGTGGGCGACCCACACTCTTGCATCTACGACGCCTCGGCGGCAATCGTCCCCGGCGACAACGTCGTCAAGGTGCTCGGTTGGTACGACAACGAATGGGGCTACTCGAGCCGTCTCGTTGACCTCGCCGCTCGTCTCGGCTGACACGGAATCGCCAGCTAAATGACGACGCTTCCAACGCTCGGCTCGCTACGCGTCGAGGGAGCCACAGTTCTGGTGCGCTCTGATCTGAACGTGCCGCTCGACGCCGGTGAGGTTGCAGACGACTTCCGTATCGCCGCCAGTCTTCCCACCATCGAAGAGTTGCGCGGGCGTGGCGCCAAGGTAGTGGTCTGCAGCCACCTCGGCCGCCCCAAGGGTGTGGATGACTCCCTACGTCTCGACCCGGTCGCCGCTCGTCTCGCTGAACTTGGCGGGTTTCCGGTTACCAAGGTAGGTGTTGTTGCCGGGAAAGAGGCGGAGGCTGCTGTAGCCGCGGCCGATACGAGCACGGTAATCATGCTCGAGAACACCCGTTTCGAGGAGGGTGAGAAGAAGAACGACCCGGTTCTTGCCGACGCGCTGGCGCGACTGGCAGATTGCTTCGTTCTCGACGCTTTTGGGACTGCGCATCGGGCCCACGCCACCACCGTCGGGGTCGCGCAGCGGATTCCTTCGGCGGCAGGGCTCCTTCTCCAGAAGGAGGTTGATGCACTCGCAGCGCTACTCGGCGAGCCACGGCGACCGTACGTCGTGATCCTCGGCGGCGCCAAGGTTTCGGACAAGCTGGCGGTCATGGAACACCTCTTGCCCCGGGTCGACAGGATGCTGGTTGGTGGAGGCATGTGTTTCACGCTGCTGGCTGCACAGGGGCTGGCTATAGGCAAGTCGTTGGTAGAGCAATCGATGGTGGAAGTTGTCGGCGACTTGCTCAACGGCGAACACGGACACAAGATCCTCCTGCCGACGGACGTTGTAGTCGCAGACGAGTTTGCCGCCGATGCGAACCACCGTGTCACCGCGGCGGCCGCGATGCCCGAAGACATGATGGGGCTAGACATCGGACCGGCATCGATTGAGACGTTCCGGGATGCTATCGACGATGCCGCCAGTGTCTTCTGGAACGGCCCGATGGGTGTGTTCGAGTGGGAGGCGTTCCGCGCCGGCACCGCCGGGGTTGCAGAGGCACTCGCGGACACCGACGGTTTCACAGTCATCGGCGGTGGTGACAGCGTCGCCGCAATCCGGTTGCTGGAGCGAGAAGACCAAATCAGTCACGTTTCCAGTGGCGGCGGCGCCGGTCTCGAGCTGTTGGAAGGAAAAGAACTACCCGGAATCAAGGCTCTGGAGAGGTGGAAGGATGCGTAAAGATCTCATCGCGGGCAATTGGAAGATGCACTCGACCCATCTCGATGCAATCCAGATGGTGCAGAAGCTGAGCTACCGACTCGACCCCGGCGACTATGAGCGGGTCGAGGTGGTGGTGTGCCCTCCGTTCACTGCACTGCGGTCCGCACAGACGGTGATCGAGTCAGACAACCTCCAGATCGGTCTCGGTGCCCAGCACTGCTTCTATGAGGAACAGGGCGCCTACACCGGTGAGGTGTCTCCCCAGATGCTCGCCAAGTTGTCGGTCGACTATGTGATCGCCGGCCACTCGGAACGACGCCAGGTGTTCGGCGAAACGGACGAGGACGTCAACAAGAAGGTCAAGGCAATCTTTGCTGCCGGCATGACTCCGATCATGTGTTGCGGCGAAACCGAGGAAGAGCGCGAAGAGGAGATGACCGAGGCGAAAGTCGGTAGCCAGGTGCGGCTCGGCCTCCAGGGCCTGACGGCGGACCAGGTAGCCAAGCTGGTGATTGCCTACGAGCCGATCTGGGCGATTGGCACCGGGAAGACGGCGAGTGCGGATGATGCAGGCGACATGTGCACGTTCGTGAGGAACATGGTCGCCGAGCAGTTCGGCGAGGCCGCAGATTCCGTTCGAGTTCTCTACGGGGGTTCGGTCAAGCCCGGCAACATCGCGGGGCTGATGGCGAAGCGCGATATCGATGGTGCTCTGGTCGGCGGGGCTTCACTCGATCCCGACAGCTTT
Source organism: Acidimicrobiia bacterium (assembly GCA_030066875.1). Taxonomy (GTDB): domain Bacteria; phylum Actinomycetota; class Acidimicrobiia; order Spongiisociales; family UBA5794; genus JAAETI01. Next base: position 21,645 of record JASJAS010000008.1, read on the forward strand.
GCCTCGATCGTGCGCTACTGGATGTGAGGCGCTGACCCGGCCTCTCTGTGCTCGGGCAGGACGCCGCCTCAGGCGCTCACGTGCGCAGCAACGACCCTAGTGTGACTAGTGCGTCGGAGCTCGGTCAAATAGTCATTGCGTATGTGCCCGGCGGAAACCACCATTGGTTGCTACGGCACTGCAGGGGGTAGTGGCGACCGAGGCGGGGGAGACGATGCTGTACAGGGCAGCATTCGATTTTCGGGTGACTCGACGAATCGAATGGGCCGACGATTTAGCCGCGTTTCACGGGCACATTGAGCAGGTTCGGCAACGCATCGCTGACCGCAAGATCACCGACGATGTCCGCGTTATGGCCGACATCGGAGAGTCGACGCTCACCCTCGACTTCCTCATCGAGGGACAGGACGAGAGTTCCGCGGAGATGGAAGCGCTGGCCGTCGTCAGCTTGGCCATTCGGGAATGTGGAGCTCGCCACGTCGGTCTGTACCCGATCGTGGAGGAACGTCGCCTGCGGTCGCGCGTGAACGCCTTCTCGGGATTACGGACACCACGATGGGAACCGCGCCGGATACTGATTGCCGCCGCCTGAGCATCTGGCAACCGTCGGTATCGACGATCTATGACGTTTTCTCGTCCTCCGCTAGCTTTGAAGCAGCCTACGAGGAGCATCTATGACGCAGCTCGTTCTTCTTCGCCACGGACAATCGACCTGGAATCTCGAGAACGTCTTCACCGGTTGGACGGACGTACCGCTCTCAGACAAGGGGGTTGCCGAAGCCCGATCCGCCGGCCAGATCATGAAGGAGGAAGGCTTCGCCTTTGATGTCGCCCACACGTCGCTTCTGGTGAGGGCCATCGACACGCTGCATCTCGCCCTCATTGAGATGGGCCAAGCTTGGATTCCGGTCGTCAAGCACTGGCGTCTCAACGAGCGTCATTATGGAGCCCTCCAGGGTCTCAACAAGAAGCAGACCGCAGAGCAGCACGGCAAAGAGCAGGTCCACATGTGGCGTCGTTCATACTCGACGCCGCCTCCCGCGCTGGATCCAATGGACGAGCGCCACCCCGGTAACGATCCGCGGTACTCCTGGATGCCGCCGGATCTGCTCCCCGCTACGGAGTGCCTGGAGGATGTCGTCGACCGCATGCTGCCGTATTGGCACGACGCCATCGTTCCGGACCTGCGGGAAGGAAAGACTGTCTTGGTTGCCGCACATGGGAACAGCCTCCGTGCGCTGGTCAAACACCTCGACGACATCTCAGATGAAGAGATCCCCGACCTGAACATCCCCACCGGAATGCCGTTGCTCTATGAGCTGGATGCGGATTTGAGGCCGGTTGCCAGCCGCTACCTCGGTGATGCAGAAGCCGCGGCCGCGGCCGCGGAAGCGGTAGCCAAGCAGGCCGGTTGACCCGTCACCTGGAATATGCTGTCTCGCGAGACTTGATTCAATCCGCGAGGTGCTCCATACTTCTCCGCTGGTGGGCCCGCAACCGCGGGTCCAGTGTCAGAAAGGCAGGCTCTTGGCTTCGGTTGTCGCAGCAATTCACGCGCTCGTGTCGCTCGGCCTCATCTTTCTCATCCTGCTTCATGCTGGACGTGGCGGAGGGCTGTCCGACATGTTCGGTGGAGGTATGAGCAGCGGCTTTTCCGGGTCGAACGTGGTCGAGAGAAACCTCGACCGCATCACAGTCGTCGCATCTGTCGTCTTTGCGATAACGACTGTCACGCTGACGTTCATGTGGCGCTAGGGCGTCGCCACTAGGAGCCGCTGCGAGGGGTCGGAGGAGGCAGCACCTTGAACCGAGCGTGGCGTGGCCGCACCGCGGTGTGGCTGGGCTTCTTCGCGGTTGCATTGCTTGTCGCCGCCTGCGACGACTCGCCGGGTGCTGAGTCGTCACTCACGACTTCGCCGACGACCACCGCCGCGCCGCAACCGGTGACCTCAGCGCCGACGACGACCACCCTTGCCGAAACGACCACGACCCCGGCACCAAACCTGAAGCCAACCGGAGGAGAGGCGGTCATCGGTCTTACTCGGGACCAAGAGCCACCGACGTTGAACCCCTTCCAACCGGGCGGCGACAAGCTCGTCGTAGCAATGATCGGCCAGGCCTATCTGACGGGTGTCTACGACATCGACGGCGTCACGCTCGAGCTCGTCCCCGAGGTCGTCACCGAACTGCCGTCCGTCGACAACGGCGGAGTTGTTATCAACGAAGACGGTTCCATGACGGTGCAGTACACCATCCGCGAGGAAGCCCGCTGGGCAGACGGTACGCCGATAAGCGGTGACGACTTCGAGTTCACTCTCCAGACCATCCTCGACCCGAACCTCCCGATCAACAAGGACGTCTATCAGGACATCGTTGGCTACGAGGCCGGCAGGAAGAGCTTCCGGTTCACGTTGGTGGCGCCGACGGTCAGATATGAGCTGCTATTCGGCACGATCCTCCCCAAACACGACGTGGAGGGTTCCGACTTCGAGAACGACTGGAACGACAGCATCTGGGTCTCCGGCGGTCCCTTTGTGTTCGAGTCGTGGGAGAAAGGTCAGGCAATCCGGCTGGTTCGCAACGAGAACTACTGGAAGATTGACGAGGAATCCGGTTTGGATCTGCCTTTCCTCGACGGTCTGCGTTTCCAGTTCGTGGAGGACAACGAGTCGTTGGTTGCCAGATTCAAAGGCCGGATTCTCGATGTAGTTCGCCCGCCCAATTCGGCTATTCCCGAGCTGCATGAACTCGAGGCAGAGGGCATTGTGGTGGAGGCGCTGAGCGGCACCCTGTGGGAGCACCTGAACTTCCAGTTCGGGCCGGGTCGCTTCGAACGCAATCCGGCGTCGGCCAATGAGAACGTGGACTATCGCCGAGCCGTGGCCCACGCCATCGACCGCCAACGCATTGTGGACGAATTGGTCGGAGAGGGGGCTGTTCCATTGCAGTCATTCGTCGGGCAGTACATACCGGTGGCACCCGAAATGACGTGGGAGAAGTATGGGTACGACGTTGCGCTTGCTCGGGAGTATGCGATCGCCGCGTGGACGGACCTCGGGGTCGAACAACTGACGACGGTCTTTACGACAACGTCGAACGTGGACGAACGGGTCCGTATCTCTGAACTACTCGCCGAAATGATGGCTGAGGTCGGCATTGTCTATGAGAACCAGCTCGAGATATCGCAACTCTTCTTCGACGAGACGCTCCGCGCAGGCACCTGGGACCTCGGGCAGTGGGCCTGGAATGGGGGGCCCGGATTCTCCGGACTGCTTGGTGTGCTCAACGAGTTCGATCCGGCGGCGGCACCCGGCGTCGGATTCAACTATTACCGGTGGGGGACGGAGGAGTCATCTGTGGTCAACGAGTTCACAGAGCGCTACTCCGAGATTCTCGCCGCCCTCAGCTCATCGATCGATCCTGACGTAGTCGAACCGCTGGCGCGCGAGGCCGAGGGCATCCTCGCCGACCAGGTCGTGATCATTCCGCTGTACGCCCGAATCGACGCTGCAGCGGTGTGGGCGGACACCATCGGCGGGTTCAAACACAACCCGACCGCGGCGACGCTCACTTGGAATGTGGAGGACTGGTATCACCTCTGATTACACACTGGGAACCGTGCTCCCGAGGAGGGTGTTGAAGCCGGACATTCTCCGCTATCAACACCCTGTATGACCCTGTCAGAAAATGGCTGGGCAGAGCTTTGCGTTTTTATTCAGCAGCGTTAGCCTGCACCATTAGCTGGCCCCATTCGGGCCAGACTTCGCGAACTGTTCTCGTATGGAGGAGACAGAATCTTGAGAAAACCGAACCTGGTATGGCGCTTGCTCGCCATCCTCGCCGTGTTCAGTCTCATTGTCGCTGCGTGTGGCGACGATGACGAGGGCACCGGCGAAACCACAACTGCTGCGCCGACGACGACGGAGGCACCGACGACGACTGCAGCACCGACCACGACGACGACCACCACGTTGCCAGAGCCAGAAGGGCAAGCACCGGTGGAAGGCGCCGCGATGTCGGTGACTTACAACATCCACCCGGATGCAACGTGGTCTGATGGTGTTGCTGTGACGGCTGCAGACTTCGCGTTCTCCCATGAGATCATCATGAACCCGGACCTCGACATTCTGTCGCGGGAGGGGAACAACAAGATCATCAATTGGGAGATCATCGACGACAAGACGATCCGTTTCGACTTCGGTGAGGTCTACGCCCCGTGGCAGACCCTGTGGGCGACCACCGGCATCCTTCCTGAGCACGAGCTCGATGGCAAAGACTTCGACTCGTACTGGGATGAGCAGATCACTCTTGGTTCCGGCCCGTTCATCTTCAAGGAGTGGGTGAAGGACCAACAGATCGTTCTCGAGCGGAACCCGAACTACTGGCGCGACACGTTTGTAGACGGCACGCCGGTTGGTGACGTGCAGACGATCATCATCCCGTTCCTCGAGGATTCGCAGACCCAGGTCCAGGCTCTCCGTGGCCGCGAGATCGATATGTTCTATCCGCAGCCGCAGCTCGACCTCGTCGAGCAGGTAGCAGGGATCGAAGGTGTGACATCCGAGGCCGGGCTCGGCCCGGTGTGGGAGCACTTCGACTTCAACCACTCGGATCCGCTGCTGTCGCAGACGTTCATTCGCCAGGCGATCGCCAAGGGCATTGATCGGGCTGCGATCGTTGAGGCGATCATCCAGCCGCTAGCGCCGGCCGCGGTGCCGCTGAACAACTCGATCTGGATGAACGGAACTGCGTTCTATCAGGACCATTTCAGCCAGTTCGACTATGACCCGGTGGGTGCCGAAGCCCTGCTGACGGACAACGGCTGCGCCAAGGGCGGCGACGGTGTATATGAGTGCGGTGGCGAGCGGCTGTCCTTCACCTGGACGACCACCGCCGGCAATGAAGCACGTGAGCTGCAGTTCGAGATCGCTCAGCAGCAGCTGGCCCAGATCGGCATCGAGGTGACGCCGAAGTTTGGTCCTGCGAGCGAGGTGTTCGCCGATGAGAACTTCTACGGCGACAACTCCGCATGGCAGGTCTTCAACTTCGCCTGGGTTGGAAGCCCGGACCCGGCCGGTAGCAACACCCTCTACTACTGCGAAGGTGATGCTCCCAACGGCTTCGGTTCGATCAACAACCTGCGGTACTGCGATGAGGAAGTTGATGCCCTTATCCGCTCAACCGACGGTCTGGTCGATCCCGCCGCACGCGCTGCTGCCTACAACGAGGCAGATGAGATGTGGCTCGCCGAGGTTCCGCTGATCCCGATGTATCAGAAGCCGACCTTCTTCGCCTGGTACACCGACATCGTCGGTCCCGCGGACAACGCCACTCAGGTGGGTCCGATGTGGAACGTTGAGGCCTGGACCGGGGCCGAGCAGATCGTGTTCGGTGCTGACCAGCAGCCGGATAGCTTGAATCAGTACACCCCGGACGGAAACCTGTTTGCCGCCACCCTCGTGGCCGGCGCAGTCCAGCAGGGTGCGTACACGATCCTTCCGGACTTCTCATACGTCCCGAACCTGATCGAGTCGGCCGACGTTACTCTCTACGAGGAGTAATCGAAGCACGACGAGACGCTAGATAGTGCGCATTGAAGGGGGCCTCCGGGCCCCCTTCAATCGCGATTCAAGTCGGTCTTCCGATGGTCGCCCTGGGCTGACGATGCCCTCGCTGGGCCGCTAAGCTGCACCGCGCACGTCGATCATCGGGAGGCGACCATCGGGACTTACATAATCCGTCGGCTGCTGTACAGCATTCCCGTGCTGGTGATAGCTACGATGCTCATCTTCTTTGGGATGTCCCTCGTCACCGACCCGATTTCCCAGATCCGCCTGGTGCCCGATGTCAGCCAACAGACCATCCAGAACATCGTCGATCGGAAGCACTTGGATGACCCGGTCATCGTGCAATATGGGTTCTGGCTGAAGGACGTCTTCACCAATCAGTTTGGTACCACCATGCTGGGCGACAAGCCGATCTGGCCCGACCTGAGCCGGGCCATGTGGCAGACCGCCCAGCTCGTACTGGTTGCGGAGTTCATCGCCGTGGCCATCGCAATCGTGCTCGGTGTCCTGGCCGCCAAGAAGCAATACTCGTTCTTCGACTACGCCACCACCACCATCAGCTTCTTCGGCTTCTCCGTCCCGATCTTCTGGTTCGCGCTGATCCTGCAATGGCTGACGGTGAGCCTGTTCCTGGCCACAGGCTTCCGATTAGCCTATACCTTCGGACTCAGTTCGCCGGACCCGGCGAACTGGTTCATCGATCGACTCCAGCACATGATCCTGCCGGTGACCGCGCTGGCGTATGTGAGCATCGCCCAGTACAGCCGCTACATGCGGTCGTCGATGCTCGATGTGCTCCACTCCGACTATGTGCGGACGGCAAAAGCCAAAGGCCTCAGCGACCGGACTGTGACGATGAAGCACGCCCTGCGAAACGCGTTGATCCCGCTCGTGACCGTTGTCGCATTGAACGTGGGAGCACTGCTGGGCGGGGTTGTGATCACGGAGACCATCTTCGCCTGGCCCGGCATGGGCAAGTTGTTCATCACCGCGTTGGCGCGCGCTGAGCTCTATACGCTGATGGCTTGGATGCTCGTGGCCGGGGTGATCATCATCGTGTTCAACTTGCTGGCGGACATACTGTACGCGGCTCTCGACCCACGGATTCGTTATGAGTGATCGACATGACCCCGGCCGGCCCATCCACACCAAGGGTGCCGACGACCTCGCCGAGACGGAAGGCGCGACCGAGGCCTGGACAGAGCTAGCCGGCGGCAAGACGCCACCGGCGGCCGTTGAACGCCCCGCAACCGACTTGGAGGCCCGCCTCGAAGCCGAGCTGCTACGGGAAGGGCTCGAGGTCGAGCACCTCACCCAGTGGCAGCTGATCCGGCGGAAGTTCCTTCAGCACAAACTCGCGGTGGTGAGCCTGATCGTCCTCGTGATCATCATCCTTGCCGGCGTATTTGCCGGGACCATTGCCCCGTACGGATTCGAGGAGATCGATCTACAGAACCGCTCGCAGGCGCCGACCCTCGACGGGTTCCACATCATGGGGACCGACAAGATAGGGCGGGACTACTTCTCGCGCGTGCTGTTCGGCACCCGAACCTCGCTGATCGTTGCGAGCATCGTGGCCGGTGTATCCACCCTGATCGGGACCGTCGTCGGCGGTCTGGCCGGCTACATGGGGGGAAGGACCGACAACTGGCTGATGCGGCTCACCGACCTGTTCCTCACACTGCCGGGACTTGCGATTCTGCTCATCCTGTCAGCATTCCTTGGGCAGGGCTCGCCCATCCGGGTGGCCTTCATCCTGGCCTTCCTCTTCTGGACGGCCACCGCACGCATCGTCCGCGGCGTGTTCCTGTCTTTGAGGGAGAAGGAGTTCGTCGAAGCGGCCAAGGCTGCCGGCGCCTCGGACGGGCGGATCATCTTCCGTCACATCCTTCCCAACGCCATGGGTCCGATCATCGTTTCGATGACCCTGACGGTGGCCACTGCGATCCTGGTCGAGGCGGCACTGTCCTTCCTCGGGTTTGGGATCCAGCCGCCCAATCCAGCACTTGGCAAGCTCATCGCGGACGGGCAGGATTCGATGACAACCCAGTGGTGGCTGGTCACCATGCCCGGTTTGCTCATCGTGACCATCTCGCTGTGTATCAACTTCATCGGTGACGGCTTACGGGACGCCCTCGACCCGACACAGGTGATCTCATGACGCAAGCGGCTCTCAAACTCTCAGATCTAACAGTCGAGTTCGACACCGTCGATGGCGTGGTCCATGCGGTTGACGGTGTCAGTTACGAGGTGTATCCCGGTGAGGTACTCGCCGTTGTCGGTGAGTCCGGCTCCGGCAAGAGCGTCACGTACCTGGCGGTGATGGGACTGCTCCCGAAGCCGGCCGGTCGTGTAACGAAGGGCGAGGTTTGGTTCGAAGGCGAGAACCTCGTTGGACTGACCGACAAGGAAATGGAGCACATACGCGGCAACCGGATGGCCATGGTCTTCCAGGACCCCATGACGTCGCTCAATCCGGTCTTCACTGTTGGCTACCAGCTTGCCGAAGCGCTGCAGACCCACAATCCGGACATGTCGGATGAGGCTGCCAAAGATCGGGCGGTGTATCTGTTGTCCGCAGTCGGTGTGCCCGAACCTGAGACCAGGTTCGACCAATACCCTCACGAATACTCGGGCGGCATGCGGCAACGGGCCATGATCGCCATGGCAATGGCCAACGAACCGGCACTGCTCATCGCTGACGAACCAACGACTGCGCTCGATGTGACCATCCAGGCGCAAGTGATCGAGGTGATGAAGACCGCGCAGCGGGAAACCAACGCGGCCACCATCCTGATCACGCATGACCTCGGGCTGGTAGCCGAACTGGCCGACCGGGTGGTCGTCATGTACGGCGGCAAGGTCGTCGAGACAGGCACCATCGACGAGATCTTCCACTCTCCGCGTCATCCCTACACGCTGGGCTTGATGATGAGCTTGCCTCGGCTCACGGTGAACCTGACCAGGCTGCGGCCGATCCCAGGTCAGCCGCCGAGCCTGATCAATCGTCCGCCGGGGTGTGCGTTCCACCCCCGCTGTGGCATGTCGGCGGGGAGGGAGATTTGCCGGCAAGAGGTTCCGACCCTGGCGAGTACCAATGGAGGCGGCCATCACTCGGCCTGCCACTTCTTCACGGAGGTCGCTCGGGAGCTGGAGATGCAGGCTGCGGATCTCGGGATTCAGGCCGAAGGGGGTGTTCTCGATGACGTCGGCTGATACAGAAACGACGCCGACCGCCAATGGCAGCGAGATCATCCGGGCCGAGGATCTGAAGGTGCACTTCCCGATCATGGCCGGTATCCGGCGCCACCAGGTGGGGACCGTATACGCCGTCGACGGACTCGATTTCGAAGTCCAGAAAGGCGAGACGCTCGGCCTGGTCGGTGAGTCGGGATGCGGCAAGTCGACGACGGCCCGGGCAGTGATGCGGCTCAACAACATCACGGAAGGCAAGGTCTACTTCGAGGGCACCGACATCACGAATCTGAGTCGCAAGGCGATGCGCCCGTTCCGCAAGCGGCTGCAAATAGTGTTCCAGGACCCGTATGCGTCGTTGAATCCGCGGATGACAGTGCATGACATCATTGCCGAGCCTTTGAAGGTCCATGACGTCGGCACCAAAGAGGAACGCAGTGAGCGGGTTGGGCAGCTGCTCGAGACGGTGCAGCTGAGCCCCGAGCACGGGAACCGATTCCCGCACGAGTTCTCGGGGGGCCAGCGGCAACGTATCGGTGTTGCTCGAGCCCTGGCCTTGAACCCTGAGGTGATGATCCTGGATGAGCCAGTGTCGGCGCTCGATGTGTCGATTCAGGCACAGGTGATCAACCTTCTCGAAGCCATTCAGGAGGAGTTCGGGCTCGCCTACCTGTTCATTGCCCACGATCTCTCGGTGGTTCGTCACATTTGCGACAGGGTCGCCGTGATGTACCTGGGCAAGATCGTGGAGATCGGGCCCCGCGACCAGATCTTCGAGGATCCGAAGCACCCCTACACGAAGGCGCTTCTGTCGGCGGTGCCGATCCCGGAGCCGCGCGGCCGCGAGGAGCGAGGTCGTATCGTCTTAGAGGGCGACGTGCCGACGCCCGTGGATCCTCCGTCGGGTTGCAGGTTCCGTACTCGGTGCTGGATGGCTCAAGGGATCTGTGCGGAGGAGGAACCCCCGTTGGTTGGCGACGGTCACCGGGCGGCGTGTCACTTCGTCGACAGCGTCGTGATGCCACCTTCGGTCAAGGCCTGAGGTCGGGGTCAGGTCGGCGAGATCGGCAGGAACCGGCGGCCGGGTATACTCTCGCCGCCGTGCTCGTCGGAGTGGCGGAATTGGTAGACGCGCTAGGTTGAGGGCCTAGTGGGACATTGTCCCGTGGAGGTTCGAGTCCTCTCTCCGACACCAATGAACCCGGGGGTCTTCACCGCTCCCGGGTTTGTCACGTCTAGCGCACGAACTGTGGATTGCAACCCGTTTACAGCCCGAATAGGGGCAACAAGCGTTTGATGGCTCGTCATTTGCCGAACACTTCGGCGACGGTTTCGGCTGCAGCACGGTCCATGCCGTCAACGAGATGCGAGCATCGATCGAGCGTTCTCCGACGCACCATAAGCATTTCCGAGCAGTCGCAAGGACCAGAAGCCAATCGACTGATTCGCACGCATGGGGCCGGCTAGCGACCGGTAGGAAAGGGTGCCTCATTCAGAGAATCCGAAGCCGCAGTGAGGGATGGCGTACTCGTCGATTGTGATGAGGCCACGGACCGCAGCAGCCGACGCCTCATCATTCATTCTTACCCGGTCGTCAAGCAGAGTCCCGATCTTTGCAACGTCCGCCACGCTTTGCACATCGGCGAGAATCACGGTTGTGTAGGCAAGCACAAGAAAGCTGAAGTCACGCACTGCCTGGACAGCGTTCGCAAGCTCGTCGTCGGAGGCCGATCGCATCGCCCGGTCGTAGGCGGCTATCAGATCCGGCAACAGCGCCTCCAGATGGTTGGCTACGTCGTGGACCTCATCCAGGAACCGTTCCTCATCGATGGATCCGGTATCAACTGCATCCAGAGCCACACGCAGCACGACATTGGTCGACAGCGTGAACTCGGTGGACAAGCGACGGACTGTGGCGAGAGACTCACAGAAGGCGCTGTCAGCGGCACTGCGCGACTCAGATTCGGCTTCCGTAGTAGTCGGTTCCGAAGACCCCGGTGCGCTAGTAGTCGATGTCGAATCAGTCGACGATGTACACCCCGCAACGAGAGCTGCAGCGACAACGATTGCCAAGACCGTGCGTTCCATGGTGTACTCCAACGCCCGTAGGCCCTTCCACCCGCCCGGTACGCTCAGCATCTCACCACCCGTTTTGCTGGTCAACATCCACCACGCTCACATCGGCACTTCGGCGCGGTCGCTTCTCGATAGCCGAGCAGAGCAATCGGCGGCCGCATCATCACGGCATCACTGCAACCCGATTGCAATCCAACACGCTCCGACGGGACGGGACTGGTTTGGATGAAGCGTCCCAGGTTTAGGTCCGGGTGGGCGAAGGTTCGTGGGGGTTCGAGTCCTCTCTCCGACACCAATGCCGGGAGATATCACGACCTCCGGTTTCTCTATGTCTCGTTGTCGTGGCCGATGAGCGCGGAACCGCCACCATTGTCGATAGTGAACTTCCACGACCCATCGCTCTGTCGACGCAGCACCTCTGCGCTCGCCCCCTCGGCAACTCGGCCGTCGGGCAACGTCATCGTCCACGCCCAATGGACCAGCGCGAGGTCACCAGCCTCGAACGCCACCGACTCGTTCATGACAATGGATGCACCGGTCGAGAGATACCCGGCGACTACCTCGCCGATCGCATCCAGGCCTTCGTGGGCTCCCTGGGCGGTGACAAACACGGCGCCATCCTCGTAGAGGTCAATCACCCCGTCGAGGTCGCCAGCGGCGAACCGTTCTTCGAAGAGCTTGCCTGCCTGCTGCGGATGAATCGCACCCATGAAAGATCTCCCGGTACGGTGTCCTCGACTATACGCAACGGACGTTTGCGCGGGCCGAAGCCTGAGCCGGACCCTACGCTCCGAACTCGGCGCCGAGACCCTTGACGAGGAAGAAGCGCTGATGCCCCGGCGGGTAGTCGTCCAGCGTTGCGAACACCTCGTAGCCGTGGCGCTCGTAGAACGGCTTGGCTTGAAACGCGAAGGTGTCAAGGTGTGCCCGTGTGCATCCGCGCGCCGCCGCGGCCACCTCGATTTCCTCGAGGAGCCGGGAGCCCAGGCCCTTGCCTCGTTGCTCAGCTGCCACCCAGAGCAGGGAGATCTGGAGCCACGTCCAATTGACGAAGCCGTAGGCGCCACCGACCAAATCCCCGTCCTTCCCGCGCGCGAAGACCGCGAGGGGGCGAAAGCCGAGGGTACCGACAATCGCCCCCGAGTGCTCGTTCAGCCCCACCGCGAGCGCCTCGACGTCCGCCGGGTCCGGCTCGGTCTCGATTGAAACAGCGAGTTGCGGCAGCTGAGGTTCTCCGGGCCCTGACACGAGCGCAGTCTACCTACGGTCCGCGCCCATGCCCCGCCGGCACCATGAGGCAGGCTCACTGAATGCCGCTGGGCTCAGTACGCGTTCGTGCGCATCCCGTGGCGCAACGTCATCCACAGGATCTCGAGGTGGTATTGGGGCCCTCTTCTTGATCGAGGTGTTTCGGCGCCACCCGTGCACCCGCACCCAGCTGGTGATGCCCGACTTGGCGCTGCAAGGCATCAGTCAACCCTGATCCGGTCGACTTCAGCTCAAACCAACTCGAGCTGGCGTTCACCACGGGGTTGCTCGTCGGCCGGCGGGGGCCGTTGGCGGTCCTGGTGGGGCCGGCCCGGATTCCCGGTGAGCACCATGACGCCGACACGTGCGATCCGCCAGGCCACGATGGTGGTCGCCAATGCTGCCAACGCAAACAGGAACACAACAACAGCGCCTCGCGCGGAACGGCCGATGGAGCCGAGGGCCCCGTCGAGCGTCGCAGAGATTTCGTCGCCCACGTCACCGACGGCGTCTGTCAGGCTCGCCTCGATGTCCATGTTGAGGAGTGCATCGATCTGGCCCGCGGTGCCGGAGGTCGCATCCACGCCGGGTATGGCGACCTCGCCGGCGAGGGTGTTGGTGGCACCATCGGCATCTTCCACCGTCAGTGTCACGATGTAGCTGCCGTAGTTGTCATAGTCGTGGACGACGGACTCGCCATCAAGCGAGGTGCCGTCTCCGAAGTCCCATCGCCACGCGACGAGGTCGGCCTGGCCTGGTGTCGATGTCGATTCGAGTCGAATTCGATACACCGGCGGGCTGACAGACTCGACGACGATTGCCTCCCAACGGAATCGTGCGAGTGGCCCGGGCCGGACGACGTTGTCGTCGGCTACGGTCGCGACCACCGGGCCTTGGTTTTCTGTGGTGGGGAACCATCGGTCATACGTCGTCACCGGGTCACGCAGGATTGGAAACAGCGTGTAGAAGACGATCATGAAGAGGGCGAGGCCGATGAGAACCAGCGCGCTCCCCAGCACGGTGGCCCACTCGGGTCGGCGATAGACGAAGCGATCGATCACGATCTATCCGTCGGCGAGTGGACCCCGCGTGTTAGGGGCGGTGGCCCGCGCCGACACCGCTGGAAGCGTCGCCCAAGCGCACCGTTGTGGAAGCAGCGAGATTGACGTGACCACGCCCTGAGTCGGCTTGTTTGCGGTCACCCGGCTACATAGCAACCGCAGCCCGATCGCGGCGACCAGGGTCGGCCACACGTAAGGCGACAGCCCTAGGTGGCTCGATCAGGACGACCGAAAGTAGACAGAAACCGGCTCGCCATGACGCTGCGGCTTGTTCGCTGGCTCACCCTCCGCCTGCACCTGAGGAAGCACCCGTTCCATGTAGAAGTCCGATATCGCCCCGGGTGTGTCCCATACATTGACGGTCGTGATCATCCCGTTGCCAGCATTCCATGCGATGGAAGCCACCAGCGCACCAGGCGGTTCGGCGTGCATGGCCACTTGTCGTTCCACAGGTGCCAATCATTGCTCGGCTGCGTGATGGTCTCAACGAACATAGATCGACTCTACCTGCCACGTAGCTCTCACCGCAGGTTGCCTAGATCGACGATGCCCTTGGCATGGTTCACTTGAACGCCAGCTTCATCACGATGCTCGATGCGCTCGCTAGCGCACAGCCGCCGAGAACACCCACTACAGGCACGAACCACAACGGGGTGACCCGCGCCCTCGGGAGCACGTCATCCCAGGAGCCCTTCGCCTCGAACGCCGAGTGCGACTGGGGTACACAACCATCCGTCGGGGCGAAGCGCACGGCTAACGTGACCATTCCGCCTCCCGTCCGCATGCCATAGCAGGTTCCGGCTGCCGTTGGTTGAGAGTGGGTCAACACCCAGGTTGTTCGCCCGCCGACCGTGAAGTCGTACAGTCGCACACCATCAGGGATGGCAGCGTCTTCGATCGAAATGTCACCTTGCCACACAGATTCGAGCACATCTTGCAGACGATCTGCTTCGGATCGCGCCTCCGGGTAGTCAGTTGTCTCCACTTCTGCGTAAGGCCAAAGAGGGAACATGACAGCGACCACGATGGCAAGGAGTGCCACTTCGCGCACGATGCGCGGCTTTGGCTCAGGAGCATCCGTAGAAGCAGCTAGGGATCGAAGTCGGCGGGCGCGATGTTCAACTGAGAACTGGCTCAGGTTCTCATCGCGAGACCCGCTCTCCGACCGATCCCGCGCACTGCTTGCGGCTTCCTCCTCCATACCTCTCTGCCCGAGCGTCTGTCCGATTCTCCGAGGCTTGACCGTCAAGAGCAACTCAGTGCACGCGGGTCATCGTTGCAGGGATCGGAAACGAGGCTCAATCTGTCGTTCGTCTCCAAGCCTATCCGAACCGTCCAAATGGGCGCGTTCCTCCACCGATGAGTGCTGCGGGGTATTGCTGTGTGTAGCGTTGATGTGCAGCTAGAGAGGAGAATGCCGGTTGAGCATTCTTCGGTATCCGTTCGATCGGTACGTGTTGTGCATCTTCGGAGTTGCAAGCCTTATCAGCGCGTGCACCCCCACGGAAGTTGAGAGCTCGCCAGCTGAGGCTTCCAGAGCGCCGTCGACCGTCGTTTCGGTGGCGCCGCCCCGAGCAGCATCAAGCCCCGCCACAACGGACGCGATCTACTCGATAGCGGCCCATGGCGTAATCCCGGGCCCCCTGCCCGGCAGTGGCGAGTATCTCGGATCGGGATGCACCCCGGCGTCCGACGCCTTGCCGGATGGAATCTGGTTTGGCTTGGTACGGGGCGCAGGTGAGGGCGCGATTGGACTCGATCTCGCCTGTTTCAGATGGATCGACGATCCGGCTGATGCGATCGAACCCGGGGGCTGGGGGGTCGATAACAGCGGTCCCGAGGTGTGGAGTGTGCCGGTCGCTTCAGGGACTGCGGTGACCTGCCAGCCATCGGATTGCCCGCAGCCCTATATGGCGTATGCGGCCTGGGCTCAACTCACTCGTGACTATCTCGACGCCCATCCCGAAGCCGCAATGTGGATCGAAGGCAACGACTTCGGCATCATGGTCTGGCTGTACGTGAACGGCGGCAGAACCACGGAGATAGTTGAGCCCGTTCTCGGTGGCTGAGAATCGAGGCAGTGTGTCGCGCTCAGCCTTCGTCGAGGTGTTTCTGGGCGGTGTCGGGGTCGTCGACTGCGAGAGCGAAGCGGAGCCCCTCTGAACTGGAATGGACCAGATACATCGCATCGATGTTCACGCCGGTCGCTGCCAGAGCTTCGGCCATCTGTGCGAGCGCACCCGGATGATCGTGAAGAGTTGCCGAGACGATGCGACGCTCCTCGAACGGCACGCCCGCGTTCTTGAGCACGATGCGCGCGGTGTCGTCGTTGTCGACGACGAGCTTCACATACGCTTCAGGACCCGTCGAGAAGGCGGCCAACGTTTCTATGTTGACACCGGCGGATCCCAGTTCACGCGCCAAGGTGGCGAGCTGTCCGGGGCGGTTGACCATGTTGACTGAGAAT
Organism: Acidimicrobiia bacterium; assembly: GCA_030066875.1. Taxonomy (GTDB): domain Bacteria; phylum Actinomycetota; class Acidimicrobiia; order Spongiisociales; family UBA5794; genus JAAETI01. Next base: position 37,259 of record JASJAS010000008.1, read on the forward strand.
TCGATCATGCCTGAAGGTTACGCCTGCGACGGTGACGCGTCGAGTCGAAATCGCGCGGCGGGATCGTCGACGAGGGTCAACCCGACATTGGACGCCCGAGGAACCACAGGAGACCCCGTTGAGTCTCGTGCAAGGAACCGTTGAGCGGACCGTCTCATGGTGTTGAGCAGCATGAGAGGAGAGTGTGATGCTCGTGTCTGCAAGCCGACGCAAGGCGGTTGCCCGCGTGGTTTCTGCCCTGGTGCTCTTGGGCGCGATCTCGTCGTGCAACGGCGATACCGGCCCGATCGCAATCATGCCGATCGGGGACTCGATTACCCATGGTGAGGCGGGCACGCCGTCCTACCGCTGCTATCTCGACCAGATGCTCACCGAGGCAGGAGTCGCTTTCGACTTAGTCGGCACTCAGTCCATGCCATATTGGGGAACCAGCTACAGGTGTCCCACGACGTTCGATCAGGACCACGAGGGCTACACAGGCGCCCGCATCCAGGATGTCGTCGAAGACGTCACTGCCAGCGTGGCAGCTCTGCAGCCCGATGTAGCGCTGATCCACCTCGGAACCAACGATCTAGGAGGGCGGACCGAACCTCTCGAGGACGCCGCCACCCTGGAATCGTTCATCACGGGACTGCAAGCGGTCAACCCCGACATGGCGATCTTGGTGGCGAAGATCATTCCCTGCAATCCAGGACCTGTCGCCGAGTACGGTTCCGCCTGCACCGCTGAGGTACCGGCATTCAACGAGCTACTGGATTCGTTCGGACGGCTGTCAACCGCCGACTCGTCGGTGATCGTGGTCGACATGGAGACCGGCTTCGGTTACGACCTGCTCCGCGATAAGTGGCATCCAACGGACGACGGTGACGAACTGATGGCCACCCGTTGGATGACAGCCCTCAAAGACGAGGGACTCATCTAGCGGCCGGGATCACCCGGGCGCGGCCAACGGCGTGTAGGTTGGAGCCAGCTTGCGGGGAGGGCTCCGATGCAGAACGGCAGACAAACGCGCGCCTCCGAGCGGCGCGTTGTCACCGCGTTGTTCTGTGACGTCGTCGGTTCGACCTCCCTTGCGGAGACAATGGATCCGGAGGATTGGGCGGAGATCGTCAACGAAGTCGTCGCCGGTATGGTGGTCTGCATTGAGCGCTACGGCGGCACGGTGGCGCAGTTCGCGGGAGACTCGATACTTGCCATCTTCGGCGCTCCCGCCGCGCATGAAGACGATCCGTATCGGGCGGTGCGTGCCGGGCTCGACATCATCGCCAACGTTGGCCGGGGCTCGGACTATGCCGTTGACATAAGCGTGCGCGCCGGAATCCACACTGGGCTGGTGGTTGTCGGCGATCTGACCGCCGGCGATCTCAACGTCTATGCAGCCTTGGGTGACACCACGAATGTGGCCGCCCGGATCCAGGCCCTGGCGGAGCCCGGTAGCCTGCTCGTCTCCGAAGACACGCACCGGCTCGTAGCGAACGACGTGGTGGTCCGGGAGTTGGGCCCGGTCGAAATGAAGGGCAAGAAGGAGCCGGTCGCGGTCTTTGAGATCAGGGACGCTCGTGACGTCAGTTCGCGCCGACGGGGGATCCCAGGCTTCGAGAGCCCGATGGTGGGCCGGGCCGCCGAGCTGGCACAACTTGTCGAGATGGTGGGTTACTCCCAAGCAGGATCCGGTCGCGTCGGCGTCATCGTCGGTGATCCAGGCGTCGGCAAGAGCCGGTTGGTCGCCGAACTGCACGACGTGGTTGTCGGGATTGGCGGGGCGCGCTGGGTGTTGGGCCGCTGTGCGGCCTACGACCAGCACCGGCCGTACCACCTTGCTGCATCCATCGTGCTGGCCCTCGCCGGAGTGACCGAGAGCGACGATCCCGAGGTCATCAGCAAGGCTCTCGAGGATATTGCCCAGCCCGCCTTCGGCGAAGACAGCGCATCGTTGGGGCATTTGCTGCAGCTGCTCGGGCTTGCCGATGGGCATCCGGACGACGACCCGGACGTGCTCCACAAGCAGTACGACCAAGCCCTCTTCCACCTGCTTTCGGCAACTGCAGCAGTCAGTAACCCTCTGGTTCTCGTTTGTGAGGATGTCCATTGGGCCGACGCATCCTCGGCCGAGCTGCTGGCAGGGCTTCTCGAGAGGATTCGGCAGACGACAACGACTCTCATCATCGTGACCCGCCCAGAGCGTCAGTCGCATGGCTGGGAGATGGTGGTCACCCGTGCCGAGCGTGAGCTCGGCGAAGCGTTCGTGGAAAGCAAACTGCAGCCCCTCGACGATAGGGAGAGTCGGCAACTCGTTGCCAACCTTCTCGAGATCGAATCCCTACCCGCCGACGTGCGCGCTCTAGTCCTCAGCCGCACCGAAGGCAATCCGTTCTTCATCGAGGAAGTTGTTCGGATGCTGGTCGACCGCGGGCTGATCGAGAAACAGGGGGACCGCTGGGTCGCAAGCGCGGAGATCAGCACGCTCGATGTGCCGGAGACCCTCCACGGTCTGCTGGCCTCTCGAATCGACTCCCTGCCCGCAGAAGTGCGTCGCGTCGCGCGCATTGCCGCCGTGATCGGCCGTCGCTTCGAAGCTCGATTGCTGAATGCAGTTCTATCAAAGACTGGTGAGGATCCGGTCCCGGCGGAGCTCAACACGCTCGAGGCGCGCGGTGTGGTGAAGCTGGTCGCGGTGCAGCCCGAGTTGGCCTTCAGCTTCCGTCATGCCCTCATCCACGATGTCGCCTACGAATCAATCCTGAGGAAGGAGCGACGCAGTCTTCATGCCCAGGTGGGTGCGGCCCTGGCCGTGCTCTACAACGATCGTTTGGAGGAGCATGCCCCAACCCTGGCTCGCCACTACGAGGAGGCAGGAGACCATGATGAGGCTGTTCGCTACCTGGTCATGGCCGGAGGGACGGCCCGGGCCCGACATGCGATGCCGGAGAGCCATCGGTTCTACAGCCGGGCGTTGGAGCTGATCGAAACCGATCCTGACAGCCCTGCCGGCCAACGAATCGACGTAGCGTTGTCCATGGCAGCGGCCGGGATGAGGTTCGTTCCGGGCCTCGAAACCCTGGCCGCGCTTGATGCCGTGCGCGCCGAGGCAGAACAGATCGGTGACCCGGACGTCCTAGCTCGGGTCTATGCACTATCGCTCGAGGTGCGGGCGATGATGGAGGAAAGTTATGCAGACCCCGGGTTCCGGGAAACGATGGACCGCGCCTACGCCCTCGCGCCGCGTGTCCATCAGCCTGATCTCAGGGCCTTTCTCGAAGGAATGATGGGCCAGGCGCTGCGTAGTGCTGACGAGTATGCGAAGGCTGCCCAGTTGGTGGGAGGCTCCGTCGGTCCTCTCGAGGAGGCCGGGCGAGTCGGCGAGGCGGGTTTCAATGCCGCTCTCACGGCCGACGTTGAAGCATCGCGCGGTCGATTCGCAGAGGCCGATCGATGGATCAGGCATGCTTGCGAATTGGCCGAGGAGAGCGGCAACCCAAACGTCATCGCCGATGTCGAGCTGATGCGAGGTCGGATCGCTGCGGCTCGAGGGGAGTTGGAGACGGCGCTTGCCCACACCCAACTAGGAACGGAGACTGCAGAAGGTGCCGGCAATATCGAATGCACCCTCGTCGGCAACTTCCTGATTGCCGACCAGCATCTGCGGAGCGGCGACGCTGCTGCGGCGATTCCGTATCTCGAGCGTACCTTTGAGCTCGGGGAGTACTGCAACGCCGAAGCCATGGTGGGGCTGGGACAGGCATGGCTCGCCACGGCGAAAGCGCGCCTCGGTGAGCTCAATGCGGACGATTATTCGCGGCCTCTCGAGATGGCTCAGGCCGGCGGTAGCCGGAGCGGCGAAGCCGCAGTGCGCTTGCAGCGCGCGATCGCCGTTGCCGGTGAGCCGAGTTCGAGCTGGAAGCAGGTGGTGGCTGATTTCGAACGGGCCATCGAGTTGTTCGAGAGCATCGACGCTCGGCCCGATCAGGCACGGGCAATCCACGCCTATGCGAATGCACTCGAGGCGGCCGGACGCCACGAGGAGAGTCAAGTCCAGCTGAACACGGCAATGGAGATGTTCGGCGCCATGGGTATCAGCCCCGACGGGTAAGCGAGCAAGAGCCTCCGAGCTCGCTGACGTTTGCCTAGGCCGCGTGCCCCAACAAGGTCGACTTGATGTGGTCGTTGTCACCGGCCAGCAAGAGCCGATAGACCCATCCCCAGTACCGTCGATGAGCGGCGTCGAAGCGAAGGCGATTCTCCCATTCTTCGATATATGTGAGGGCGTTCTCCAGGAGCGATTGGATCGCTTCCGCCAGGTTGTCGCCATCGCCGCTGATGGGCGGACCATCGACGAGGACTATTTCGACCGCAACACGTTTGCGATCGTCAACGGGTGCCATATGCGCCCGGAAGGGAAATCGTTCCGCGAGTAGGTCTTCGAGGTCTTGTCTGCTGCTGACCGCGGTCGAGGTAGACAACGTGGGAGATGTCCCGCAATCGAGCTCGACCGACTGGTGCTCGGCAAGGGCTTCGAGAACCGATCCGATGTCGGGTTGGGGTAGGTCCGGTCTAACTGCAAGTAGTGTCATCGCAGTCTGTTCCTTGTGTGGCCCCGACGGCCTGTCGGGGGGCTGCCGTTCAGTCCGTTCTCTCCCATTACTGTCGGCAGGTCCATCAGTGGTTTGAGCTCACACGGCTCGTCATTTCCCAAGAGCCCGACCTATCTAGACACAGGTTGTGGGCGGAGCCACACGATTCTCCGCCCAAATCCCTGCCCGCCTGCTAACGATGGTGGGTGGAGTGCTTCCACGACTGAAAGGAGGGAAGGAATCATGTGGAACGCAGCACTCATGCACAGCTACACGAAGCCGATCACCGGCCGTGAAGCAAAGGCGATGGAAGTGTTTGCGGATGCCTTGACGCTGTACGGCAAGCTCGCTGCAGACGGCAGGTGTGCCGAGCCCGAGGTCTTCCACCACTTCGTCGGCGGCGGGATGTTCATCGTCAAGACCGAGACTCTCGAGATCGCACACGAGATTCTTGATATGGACGACATCCGCAAGATGCTCGACACGGCCATGTTCACGGTCGAGGACTTCAAAGTGGAGATCATGGTCACCGGCGAGCAGCTGATGAACAACATGTCGCTCTACACCGCTATCGGCACGGAGCTGGGCTACATCTGATCATCCGCAACTTGACGTACGAGAGAGGCATGGGACGGGGGATGCCTCTCTCCGTCGTAGGAACCGTGGTCCCAACGACCGGGTAATCACTTGAGGCTCAGACGTAAGCTGCCGAATCTCTATCCAATGATTGTTTCGTCGTCTACGCGTGCGGGCGCAGATCGCACCGCGCACGACATGGATCGCCTCGAGGAAGTCATTGTTCGGGTCACGACCTGGGTGTCATTGGCCTTCCTCGTGTTGCTCCTTGCCACGGGAGCCATCACCGGTGATGAGAAGTTCTTCGTGCGTGCGCTCAACCCGCTATTGCCGGGCGCAGCCGGAGTCTGGATGCTGCTCAAAGAGCAGCCGCGAGCCCTAGTGCAGCTCGGCGCCGGCGCAATCGCGGTGGCGACGACCACCGGCCTGGCCGACATCGCGTCACGGCCGGGGGCACTGCTCGGTTTGCTCAGCATGGGGATCGTGGGTGCGCTGTTGGTGCGGCGCCACGTGGTGATCTACCTGGTAGTGGCCGGCACAGCGCTGTTCGCCGTATCCATGTGGTGGGCATCGAGCGACCTATCACCACGCGACCGGGCGGTGGAAGCCGCCGGACCCGTATTCGCCCTACTGCTGACTGCAGGTCTGGTCATCTGGTTGAAGCGGGCCCTGCTAATGGAGGGCGAGCGTCGTCACGAGGCGGCTAAGGCGCTTGCCGCTTCTGAAGAGCAGTTCCGGACGGCGTTCGAGACCTCGGCGGCAACGATGGCTCTGGTTCGTGCCAGTGACTTGCAGTTTCTCAGGGTGAACCAAGCTGGGTGTGAGATGCTCGGATACACCGAGGACGAGCTATTGAGAATGACTGTTCCTGAGGTGATTCATCCCGACGATCAGGTAGCCAGTCGAACACGTATGAGACAACTGCTGGCAGGAGAAGAGCAGGGTACGAGAGGTGTAGTTCGCTACCTCAAGAGCGACGGGTCGATCGTCTACGGGCTCGTGTCGGCGGCACTCGTCAGCGATGCGGACGGAAACCCGAGTCATTTCGTGGCGCAACTGGTTGACACAACGGACCAGCATCACGCCGAGCAGCGCCTCATGGATCTGCTCGCCTCCCGGGACGAGCTCATCGCGTCGGTGTCGCACGAGCTGCGGACACCGCTCACCGCGGTTCTGGGTTATGCGAGTCTGTTGCTCGAAGAGTTGCCGGGGACACCCGAAGGCTACGAGGACATGCTCCGCGAGATCTTCAGTCAGGGCCGAGACCTCGTCGGAATCATCGAAGACCTGCTCGTCTTTGCGCAATCCGACTCAGACTCGATAACGGTCAAGCCGGTTCAGCTCGATGTGCGCGATCAGGCGACGCTGGTGCTGGAGTCGCTACGGACCGAGCTCTCGGTGGATCACATCGATCTGGTTGGCCCGCGGGTCGAAGCATTCGGAGATCCGCTACGAGTCCGGCAGGTGCTGCGGAATCTGCTCTCCAATGCCGTGCGCTATGGAGGTAGCTCCATCGTCGTCGAGATGTCCGAATCCAATTCCACGGCTCGCATCGTGGTCTCCGACGACGGCTCAGGAGTACCCCGGGAGGATCGCGAACGGATCTTTGAGCCGTATCAACGGTCCCAGCCGAAAGATGGGTTGACGGCTTCCATTGGCGTTGGGCTTACCGTCGCCCGCCGGCTGGCCCGACTCATGAACGGCGACCTCACCTACGAGTATCGGGACGGACGGAGCCGATTCTCGCTCTCGTTGCCGAAGTACCAAGCTCGCAAGCTCCGCTCAGCCTGACCTGCGTTGGTCGCCCCGAAATGGGGCCCATTCCTCATGCGAACTAGGCTCAGCTGGCCGGGTCGGTACTGGGCAAACGGGATTGGAGGTGACCGCGGGTGGGCGGCATGGTTCCGCTTCGAGTGAACCACGAACAGCGCACGTACGTGTTCACTCAGCCAGAGGTCACCATCGGCCGTGAAGCGGGTGTAGACGTCGTCATAGATGTGCCCGACGTGTCACGGGTTCACGGCATCGTCAGATGGATCCATGACGAGTGGCATTTCACCGACAATTCGAGCCGCAACGGGAGCTTCCTGGCGGGGAGTCGTGTCAACGAGGTGGTGATCGATGGTTCGCTCACGGTCAATCTCGCGGGTCGAACCGGACCGGAGGTCACGTTCTCCCCAGCGATCGATCTTGCCACGGAGGTGACCGCTACGACATCTCGGCTCGTGGGCGATATTGGCGTCGTTTCCGCAGTGCACGACACGAGGAGGGACTCGACAACTCTGGGGCGGGCTCCGGACAACGACATCGTGGTCGACGACCTTGAGGTCTCTCGCCACCACGCCGAGATGAGGACATCGACCGAGGGCCAGCTCGAAATCGTTGACCTGGGGAGCCACAACGGCACCTATGTCAATGGTGTTCAGGTGGAACGAGCCACGCTGAACGACTTCGATCTCGTGACTGTCGGTCACCACATGTTCCGGGTTCTCGACGGTGTGCTAGAAGAGTTCGTCGATGCGGGCGCGGTGCAGTTCGAAGCCATTGGTCTCGGGGTGGAGCTCCCGGGGGGTTTTCGGATCCTGGATCAGGTCAGCTTCACGTTGCCGGAACGTAGCTTGGTCGCGGTCCTGGGGCCAAGCGGTTCCGGCAAGACGACCCTGTTGCGGGCGCTCACCGGGTTCAGTCCCGCCACCGAGGGTCAGGTCATCTACGGCGGCCGGGATATGTATGCCTCGTACGCAGATGTGCGGCAACGTATTGGCTACGTTCCCCAGGACGACATTCTCCATAACGAGCTCACCGTGCGCCAGGCACTGCGTTACGCAGCCCGGCTGCGCTTCCCGCCTGATGTACCGGCCGAAGACATCGCCGAGCGGGTTGACCAAGTCATCAACGAATTGGGACTGGCGCATCGCGCCGACGTCGCCATCTCATCGCTCTCCGGGGGTCAGCGCAAACGAGCCTCGGTGGGGTTCGAGCTACTGACGAAGCCGTCGCTGCTGTTCCTCGACGAGCCGACCTCAGGACTGGATCCGGGATACGAGCGCGCCCTGACCCAGTTGCTGCGGGAGCTGGCAGACGGCGGCAGAAGTATCGTCGTGGTCACTCACAGCGTGCAGAGTCTCGACCTGTGCGATCGGGTCGTCATGCTGGCACCGGGCGGCCGGTTGGCCTACTTCGGGCCACCTGACGAGGCTCTTCGCTATCTCGGCTGCGACTCGTTCGCCGAGGCGTATGTGCTGCTTGCCGACCCGGACGGACCGGATTGGCACCAGAACTACCAGGCAAGTCCGGCTCATCGAACCTATGTAGAGCTGCCCAACGCAGGCACCCGTGTGGAAGAGGCTGAGGCGCCAGAGGCGGCCGCACCAGTCCGGCAACGCGGCTGGTTCCGCCAATACCGCACCCTGACACGCCGCTACGCATCGGTCATCTGGCAGGATCGCAAACTCACCACCTTGCTGGCATTGCAGGCCCCTTTGCTGGCGCTGTTGATGCTGATTGCGATGGGGGAGGGTCGTCTCGCCCCGAGGACCGGACCCGGACTGTCGACGGCCTCCCTGGTCCTGGCGGTGCTTGTGCTGGCCGCCACCTGGCTGGGTATGTCGAACTCGGGTAGGGAGATTGCCAAGGAAACCGCAATCTATCGGAGAGAGCGGGCGATTGGCCTGTCCACCTCGGCGTATGTCGCTTCCAAGGTGACGGTGCTGGCCTTCATAACGCTGTTGCAGACCACTGTTCTGGTAGTCGTCGGCCTGGCACGTCAGGGGGTCTCATCGCAGGCTGCTCTCATTGAACCGGGCATGCTCGAATTGGTGCTTGGGGTCGGGCTCAGCGGCATCGCCGCGGTGAGTCTGGGGTTGCTGATATCGGCCTTGGCCAAGACACCGGACCGCGCCATGAGCCTGCTCCCTGTGGTGCTTATCGTGCAGCTGGTTGTTGCCGGCGGTTTCAAGGACATGGCCGAGAAGCCGCTGCTGCGTGAGATCAGCTATGTGGCAACCGCCCAGTGGGGCTTCTCCGCGGCGGCATCAACCGTCGACCTCAACGACCTGCAGTTGCCCAACGACTGCCTGGCAGAAGTAACCCGGATCGACGACGAGACCGGGATCGAGGATCGGGCGGCATCGTTGGCGCGCTGCGCGTTGTCTGATGCGGCGCTCATGCAAGCGATGCAGACCGTGATCGCACGATCCCAAGAACCGCTACCGATCGAGGCCGACTGTGTTACCCAACTCGAAGGCCTCGATGCCGCAACCGTGGAAGGAATGAGTTCCGCGGAGATCGATGAGGCGCTGCTGTGTACGGCGGCTCACCCTGAGGCGGCGACCGCCGCGGTTGCGGACGAAACGGCTCTCGAGACTCTGGCAGCCCGGGCGGGACCGGTAAACGACAATCATCCATTTCGCTTCTGGGATCAGACACCGCGTCACTGGCTCATCAACATGACACTGCTCGGGTTGCTCACAGCGTTCGGATTGGTCGGTACGTGGTGGGTGCTGCGCCGACGCGATCCTGAATCGAGCTAGTCGAGAGGTTCTAGCCGCCACTCGCTGAAGCGGAAGTTGTGATCGCCGACGGCCACCCGGTCGAGTTCCAGGATCGGGGTTCGGGTCACTCGCTGACCGTTCAGATAGGTTCCGTTGTGACTGCTCAGGTCGACGAGTTCGTACTCGTTGTTGGGGGTCACTCTGATCTCGGCGTGATGCCACGACACGGCTGGGTCTTCGACAACTACGTCGTTGTCCGGAGCTCGTCCGATTGTGATCACTTGGGCGGACTTCCGCAGCGACCGGGTTGCCCCGGTAGCCTCCGGTTCCGAGGCGCGGGGGAGCGCGGTGGTCTTCTCACTGAGATAGGGCAAGGCTGGGGTCAGGGTGAGGAAAGGTCCGGTGGGGTCTCCGAGAGCGATCTGCATAGGCGCTCGGATTTCGACCCTGGTGACCCGGGCACCGTTGAGAAAGGTGCCGTTGGCGCTGTCCTTGTCTTCGAGGATCCAGATGTCATCCTCGAAGGCGAGCACGGCGTGCCTTCGGGATACGCGGCGGCTGGCAACGTGCAATGCAGCATCGGGATGACGCCCGATGGTCACTATCTCATCGGGCCGGAAAGTGACGGTGGTTCCGTCGTGGGTCACCCTTATCAGCCCAGCGTCGTTCATACTGCCCGGCTCATTTTTGGCACATGCGTACTGTAGGCGATGGCCCGCGATGAGCAGTGGAAACGGACCGAAATGGGGTGGTGGAGTACACTGCAGCAATGGCGCAATCCGCACCTCTCGATTTGGGGATTCCCGGTCTCGAAGATGCGATGCTCTTGGGTCGAGGTGGGTTTGCGGTGGTTTATCGGGCGTATCAGCCTGCCTTCCGACGCACAGTTGCGGTCAAGGTTGTCTCGGTCACCGAGGTCGATGAACTGACCCGCGAGCGATTCCGCCGCGAGTGCCAGGCAATGGGTCTGCTGTCGGAGCACCCATCGATTGTCACCGTGCTTGAGGCTGGCTTTCTCGACGATGGTCGTCCCTTCCTGGTCATGGCATACATGCCGGAAGGCTCACTGCAGGACCGGCTGCGCCAAGGCCCCCTCGGATGGCAGGAAGCGACCCGGATCGCGGTGAAACTGGCTGGAGCCCTTGGGACCGCCCACCAGGCCGGGGTGCTGCACCGTGATGTGAAACCGGCCAATGTGCTCGTATCGCAATACGGCGAACCGCAACTGGCCGACTTCGGCATCGCCCGCGTGGCGGGCGGTCAAGAGACGTCGTCTGGGGTCATCACCGCTTCGTTGTCCTACGCGCCTCCGGAGATCGTCGATGGGCAGCGCCCGTCTGTAGCTTCCGATGTGTACTCGCTGGGAGCCACAGTCCATGCGCTGATGACTGGAGCCGCTCCTTTCTGGAAGGATCGCGAGGACTCGATTGCCGCGCTGTTGAATCGGGTGATGAATCACCCGCCGCGTGATCTCAGGGAGTTCGGTGTCCCCTCCAACGTAGCTGAGGTGCTCGAGCTCACGATGGCGAAGGATCCTCAGGATCGGCCGGCATCCGCTGCCCAGTTCGGCAGGCTGCTCCGTCTGGCTGAGGACGAGAACGGGTTGCGCCCTACCCAGATGACGGTCTACAAGCCGGCTGACGAGCCACATCCCCCGACTCCGCCGGTCGAAGCACCACCGACCGAAGTAGCGCCCAGCATCGAGGATTCCGAGGACTTCACCGACTCACCGACGGATATCGTCGACACCGACGAGATGCTCACTGCCGCCGCCACAGCGACGGCAGCTGCCACATCGATCAACGAGACCCCATCAGTGGACGGTCCGCCGACCGGTACCGTCGAGCAAGATGCAGCCGAAACCGAAGTGATCGACGAGCAGCAGACGGCTGAAGTTGTGGCTCCGGTTGCGGATGGGCTGGTGGCGGCGCCGGACGTGGAGGCATCGGAGCCCGTTGTGGAACCCGAGATGGCCCCTACTGCCACGGTGGCTGCCGCCAGCGCTGCAGCGCCCCCGGACGCGACGACTGACCTGCCCGCCGGGCCCGAGGCCGGTCAGGAACCGGAGGCGCCGGGCCGGCGCCGTGGCCTTTGGCTTGGGGTGGCGGCGGTTGTGGCGCTGCTCGCGGTGGTCGGCGGGTTCTTCTTGACCAGAGGCGGCGACGCCGGGCCTATAGACACGACGATACGAAGCACAAGCGACGGGAGCTCAGATTTCGAACCGCCGCCTTGGTGGACAGCCGACCCGGTTCTCGGCTCGGCGGTGCTGGTTGATCATGAATCGCATGTAGACCGAAACTTCGAGCAGCTCGCTGTAGGCTCGGGGCCGGTGACCGGCGAGCAGCGCTGGGTCGCACCCACTCCGCCGGCGTGGTCGCCGGAGTTCTATCACGGCTGGATGCTCGTAGGATTGTCCGAGGGCGAACAGGATCCGTACACCGAACAGCAGATTGAAGAGAAACGCTTCTTTCGCGAGCCGGCGTCGGCCGAAGGCGACTATGCCGCCGTAGTCCGCTTCACGCCCACGCAGCTCGACGGCTATCTCCTGTTCAACCTCGAACACAACTCGGCAGACGGCAGTGAGCACCGGATGTTCTCGATTGATCTCGGGACCAACAGCTCGGGGTTTGCTTTCACCACTCAAGATGGGGACCAATCCGGCGATGACCCCTTCCAGCGGCCAATCGAACTCGAGGTCGATAAGTCGTACGACTTAGCCCTCGTGGCGACTACAACTGGGGCATTCCGGGCTTTGGTCTGGCCTTCCGGAGAGATGGCGGCCGGAGTCGATGAAGTCGCCGGAATCGAAACCGAAGCCGGACATGAGTTCGTCACCGACAACTGGATCGCAAGCATCGGGGTGGGTCCGGGTTCGGCGATATCGATAGACGAGTTTTGGGGCTTCCGGCTTCCGACCCCAGGCGGTGATGCGGCGGTGCCGGACGACGAGGCCGAGCCCGGGCCGACGATTACATTCGATTTCCCGCAGTGGTGGCTCGCCGACCCTGACTGGTCGCGGGCTGAGCTGGTCGATCACGAAACCCACGACAGTTACAACTGGGTTGTCGGCGACACCGCGGCCTCTGTGTGGCACTCGCCCCCACCTCCGCCGACGTGGCGTGGGACGTTTGGAGGGGGGCTGATGACGATTGCGACGGAAAGGGGAGAGTCCGACAACATCGGTATTCCGATTGAGAGCAAACGCTTCTGGCGGGCACCAACCACTTCGACAAACGAGTATGCAGCGGTGTTCCGTTTGATCGTCAACGAGCTCGGTGACGGGTTCCAGATCTTCATTGAGAGCGGGGCCTTCGACGCAGGCTTCTTTCGCAACGTCGTGCTCGTCGTAGACGGAGAGGGGCAGGTGTTTGCGCATTACTCACAGGGTGATGACGACTCTTTCCTAATCCAAGACCTTGACAACCCCATGAAGCTCCTCCCCGGCACCTCTTACGATGTTGCACTCTTCGCCGAAGGAGGTGGCGTCTTCAACCTCCGCCTTTGGCCCACCGGCCAGTCGCCACAGGAGCTAGAAGATGTCCCAGGAATACGGCTCGAACTAGGGGATGAGTTCGTGGTGACAGGGGGGTGGGACCCCGGCATGGACGTTGTCGCCGGGGCATCCGTTTCCATTGACGAGTACTGGGGCTTCGAGCTACCCGGCGCTGGCGATGAGGCGCCGCTGGCGTCAGCCGATGTCGGTCTGGTGTTCGACATTGGTGGTCGCGGCGACCAGTCGTTCAATGACGCCGCCGCCGCAGGACTCGACCAGGCCACCGCCGAGCTCGGCATCCGCCCATCCGAAGCCTCGGCCAACCAGGACGGTTCGAACCGGGAGGAACTGTTGGCACTGCAGGCCGACGAGTCCGATCTGGTGTTTGGTGTCGGTTTCTTGTTTGCCGAACCGATGTTGAGTGTTGCTGAGGCATACCCAGACGTGAGTTTCGCCATCGTTGACGACTCGTCGATCGATCTGCCCAACGTCGCCAACCTGGTGTTTGCAGAGGAGGAAGGCTCTTATCTTGTCGGTGTCGCTGCCGCGCTCAACAGTCCGAATCTGCGGGTGGGTTTCATCGGGGGAGTCAACATGGAGTTGATCCAGCGGTTCGAGGCCGGGTTCACCGCGGGAGTCACCGCGGTCAACCCGCTCGTGACCGTCGATGTGCAGTACCTGACGGAACCCCCCGACTTTGCCGGTTTCAATGACCCGGCGGCGGCCCGAGTTGTCGCCGAGGCGATGTATCAACGCGGCGCCGATGTGATCTACCACGCCGCCGGCGGATCCGGGGCCGGGCTGTTCCAGGCGGCCAAGGACTACTCGGAGGCCAACAACACCAAGGTCTGGGCCATCGGGGTGGACTCCGACCAGTATTTGACAGCGGATGAGGGAGTGCGGCCCTACATCTTGACTTCGATGATGAAACGGGTCGATACCGCGGTGTACACAACAGTCCAGGACTTCGTGAGCGGCAGGTTCACGTCGGGAACCACGGTCCTCGACCTTTCGGTCGATGGGGTCGGCTACGCCACCAGCGGCGGGTTCGTGAACGCCATCATCGACCAGCTCGAGGACTACAAAACCCAGATCATCTACGGAAGTATCCAGGTACCGACTGTGCCTTGAGCGTGGTGCGGAGGGGTGACGGCTAGTCTCGGCTGTGCGCGTTTGCGGAGGGTGGATGGAGTTCAGGATTCTCGGGTCGCTCGAGATCGAGGCTTCTGACGGATCACCGCTGCAGGTTTCAGGACCCAAGCAACGCGGTCTTCTTGCATTGCTCGTGATTCATGCGAACGAAGTCCTCTCCACCGATCGGATCATCGATGCGCTCTGGGGGGAGGAGCCTCCGTCAGGAGCCCTGAACTCGTTGCGCTTTCACATTTCCAAGCTCCGGTCGGCTCTCGGGGATGAGCAGGAGAGGCTGGCAACCAAGGGGCCCGGCTACGTGTTGCTTGCAAGTCCCGGGGAAGTCGACGCGCAACGATTCGAATCTGCAGTGGCCGAGGCGGTTGCACTGGTTCCCGACAACCCGGAAGCGGCTGTCGCTCGATATCAAGACGCCATCGAGTTGTGGCGGGGTCCCACCCTCGCCGATTTCGAATACGAGGACTTCGCTCGCACCGAAATCGCCCGATTGCGGGAGCTGCGTCTCGCCGCCGTCGAGGGAAGGTTCGAAGCAGAGCTCGCTGCCGGTCGTCATGACGAGTTGGTAGGAGAATTGCGCACACTGGTTGACGAGCATCCCCTACGCGAGCGGCTCTGGGCCTCACTGATGACTGCGCTGTACCGCAGTGGCCGCCAGGCGGAAGCTCTCCGGGCGTATCAGGAAGCGCGCTCCACGCTGGGTGATGAACTCGGCATTGAGCCCTCCGAGGAGCTACGTGATCTCGAGGAGAAGGTGCTCCTCCAGGACGAATCAATCAAGACCCCGGACGCCCCTCGTCGCGCGCACAACCTTCCCGCCAGAGTCAGTCGCTTCGTTGGCCGTGATCAGGAGATCTCGACCATCGGCAAGCTGCTTGGTCGGAGCCGGTTGGTAACGCTCATGGGCGTTGGTGGTGTCGGTAAGACGAGTCTTGCTCTCGAGGTTGCCGGGCGTCACGTCGACGAGTTCCGGGACGGTGTCTGGTTGGTCGACCTGGCGACGGTGACGGACGCTACTGGGGTGTTGGTTGCTGCTGCGGAAGCCCTTCGAGTGCGCACCCGATCTTCCGAGCACATCCTCGCCGACATCCAGCTGCGGATGGCCAACACCGAAGTGCTTGTCATCTTGGACAACTGCGAACACGTAATCGCTGCCGCGGCTGATCTCGCCGCCGACCTCCTTGCGAAGTGCCCTGGAGTGAAGATTCTGGCCACAAGCCGGGAACTGCTGTCAGTTCCCGGCGAGATCACCTTTGGTGTGTCGCCGATGACGCTCGGCGATGACCATGTTGCGGGCGATGCTGTCGCGCTGTTCACCGACCGGCTTGAGGCCTTCTTGCCGGGCACCGGCCTAGGCGATGAAGAGCAGCAGACGGTGTACCGGATTTGTCGTGCGGTCGATGGCTTGCCTCTCGCAATCGAGCTCGCCGCCGCCCGCACCCGTGCCCTCTCGCTCGACGAAGTGGAACGTCGCCTGAGTGACCGCTTTGCACTGCTGGCCGGGGGCAGCCGAACCGCAGCCCCCCGGCAGCGAACTCTGCGGGCAACCATCGACTGGAGCTACGACTTGCTCTCGGACTCCGAGCAAGGGCTCTTTGCCGTGTTGTCGGTGCTGCCGGGCTCGTTCACCGCCGAAGCTGTGGAAGCGATTGTTCGAGCAGGCAAGTGGGAAGATGATGCGCTCGACCTGCTCGCAGCCCTGGTAGACAAGTCGTTGGTCGCCCGGATCGGCGGCCGCTACTACCTGCTGCCTACGTTGCGGCGCTACGCCGCCGGGAAGGTAGACGGGAAAGCGATAGCACGAACGAGGCGCGTCCTGGTCGAACACTATGCCGGACTCGCTTCCCGGCTCGAAGACAGCTTCTTTGCCACAGAAGAGCCTCAGTTAGCCGAGCACGTTGTCGACGAACGCTCCAATATGCGATCGGCCTTGGCGTGGTCAATGGAAAGCGGTGACACGGATGCGGCGCTGACTGTTGCTGCGTCTCTGGCCTTCTATTGGATCCGATCGGGCGTTTGGACAGAGGGCTGGTTGAGACGGGGAGTAGGTGCCGGGGACGATGTTCCACAGACGGTCCAGCTCCAGGAGGGATTGTTGCTGCTGGAAGGGATTGCGGAACCGGCCGACGCTCTAGCGGCCCTTGCGCAGCTAGTCGAGAAGGAGGGCGAGGCGGCTAGAGCCACCCGTCTCCTCGGAGCTGCGCACCAGATCCGCCATGACCTCGGCCACGAGCCACCGCGGGCGGAAGACGACCTCGCGGGCCGTCTGGAGCTCGCTCTAGGCAAGGAGTCGTTTGACGACGAGTGGCAAGCAGGACGAACTGTGGCGCAGCGCCGGTGAGCCCTCAACAAGTTCTCAACGGAACCGGCGCAAAGTAAGGGCGTTACGAAGGTGAAAGGAGATATCTGATGATCCGGCGACTGGCGCTAGTAGCCGTCCTTTTGCTCATCGGGCCTGCTTGCAGTGGTGACGACCAGACCGTCGCTGAAACCACCACGACTCAGGTGACGACTACGACGGTCGCCGAAGCCGGCCCCACCGAAACCCTGGAGATCGTGCGCGCCCGGGACCGGCTGGTCTGCGGACACGGTCTAGGGATCCCTGGTTTCGCCGACTTGGGACCGCGCGGCGAGCTCACCGGTCTCATGCTCGATTTCTGCCGCGCGGTTGCAACTGCGGTTGTCGGAGATGCAGCCAAGGTGGATTGGGTCTCCCTGGAGCCCAGTGAGATGATCGATGTCCTGGCTCAAGGTGATGTGGACTTACTGACCCACTTCACCACCTGGACCTTCAGTCGGGACAACGCTTCTCCGGTCGATTTCGGTCCAACGTACTTCTTTGATGGACTCGGGATTCTGGTTGCGGCCGCGGAGCATCAGGCGTCCGATGGCTTGGACTCGCTGCAGGGCGAGACGGTCTGCACCGTCGCAGGGACAACAAGCGAAGCGAACCTACGGTCGGCGGCTGAACACGCAGGAGTCGTGCTCGACATCCGAACCTTCCCGGACCCCTTCCAGATCTGGGACGCCTTCCGGGCCGGAGAGTGCGAGGCCAACGTAGGGGAGCGTTCGGTGCTCTTTCTGACGCGCGGCGAGCACTTCGACTCGCCCGAGGATGGGCTGGTGCTCGACCTCGTTCTGGCGCAGGAGCCACTTGGTCCGGTTTACCGGGAGGGTGACCCCACGTGGGCGGACATCGTCAACTGGACCATGTATGCCCTGCTGGTAGCCGAGGAGAAGGGGCTGACGAGCGAGAATATCGAAGAGAGGGTGGCGACGAGCACCGATCCTGAAGTCCTGGCGCTATTCGCTGGCCAAGGGCTCTCGCTGTCTGAGTCGATGGATTTGGATCGCGAGGCCTTCCGAAGGGTGATCAGGGTTCTCGGCAACTATGACGAGATCTTCGAACGCAACCTCGCCCCGCTGGGTGTGAGTCGAGGGCTGAATGCATTGTGGCGTGATGGCGGGCTGATGTTTGCACCGCCGGCGCGCTAGCCCTCCGATCCAGCCTGCCCTTTCGACCAGGCTTCGTACGCCTGCCAGTCGGCTTCGATGAGCGAGAAGATGGCTTCGACCCCACCAAGTTCGCCGGCGTGGATTTCAGCAATGCCGGCCAGGAAGCTCCCCGGGGTCCCCAACTCGAATATGTACCCGGGGTGGAGTTCCCGCATTGATCCCGGGCCCGCGGTGCCGATTGCGCCCGGCATAAGGTCCGACCCGTCGAAGCGGAAACGATTCTGCTGCAGCCCGCTGCGAATCAGCTCCCGGGCGTGTTGCTGAAGGGGGTCTGCAGCGGTAGGGGGGTCATTGTCGAGGTGAGGAAGCGACGACCACAAGCCTGGGTAGTCGGACGATGCGAGAAAGCGCATCAATTCCCGAATCTCGGGCCTGTCGCGCATCGCCATGATCATTTCGCCACCGCCGAGGATGTAAGGCGACCGTTCTTCGGAGATCGGGGGGAGCGGAAACATGTCGTAGCCAATGCCGAACTCCAGATCCGGAGGCGGTGCTGGTCCCATGTACATGGCGCAGCCAGGAGGGTCGGAGGCGAACAGGCGATGGACCTCCTCGAAGTCGATCAGCAACACGCCTCCTTCGCCTGTTTCCACAAGACCCTCACCAAGTGCGATCTTCGCAAACTCCTCTCCGGCAGACACGATGTCCGGATGATCAAACGGTATGTCGTTGCGTATCCACTGGTCGTAGATCGCCGCGCCGGAGTTCGCCAGCACCAGGCTCTCAACCCAGTCGGTTCCCGGCGCGCCAGTCCAGTGCCCCAGGAATTCGCCCATGCACCATGGGCCCTGGCCATCCGCAGCCAGACGCTCGGTCACCGCCAGCAACTCACCCCAAGTTTGCGGGACGTCATAGCCGGCGGCGCTGAAGACGTCCGCCCGGTAGAACACGAGGTTCTTGATGCTGAGCTGTGACCACAAACCGAGGGTGGATCCCGAGGTGGCAGGCCATTCTCCCGATTCGCCGATCGTGACTAGCGAGAGCAAGTAGTCACCGTATCGGTCGCCCAGGGCACCTCGGTCGAGGTACATCCCGATGTCGATCACTGTGTCCGTACCAGCGGAGACAATCCGGCCCGGATCGCTTGCGACGACCAGGTCGGGCAAGAACTGTGGTGGGCTGTTCCCGGTAAAAAGCCCAGTCTCGTATTCGATCTCTATCCCGGTCGATTCTTGGAATTCGCCGAGGGCCGCGGCGAATCCGGAAACCTTGGGTTCGCCCCAGAACGGATCCCGCAGCACTGCAGTCGTGCCGGCCAGAGGCTGGTTGGGATCTGCGGTGTCACCGTTCGGCTCGACAACGGCCGTCATCAGAACCGTGGTGTCGGAGAGCGAGCATGATGCGGTCTGGAAGTATGTCAGGCACTCGGAGTTGCCGAAGACCCTACCGTCGGCGGCTAGCGTCAGTGCCTCGGCCACCCACGACAGCGGAACGTCGTATAGCCCCTGCGGACCGTCCGGGCCGGGACGCACTAACACGGGGCCGCCGTCGGCGGGGTACGGGACTTGCGAGGCTTGCAGCGTCCAATGCATGGCATCCCTGACCTCGGGCAGCACCTCACCCGAGATGTCGGCTGTGACTGTTGCGGCCTCGAGGCTCAGCAATGCTGCCAATTGCGGGTCGATCGTCAGTCGATCGAGTGCCGCAGCAGCCAACTCGCGGGCCCGGGGCGTCGCCTCCACCAATGCCAGCTCCCGTTGCCGATCGGCCTCGCGTCGTTGCGCAACCGCAAAGACCGTAAGCGTCACCGCCGTCACGATGGCGGTGGCCAGCACGGCGACCAGCCCCCAGGTACGCCGCTTCGACCGCCGCTCGAGCCGTAGTTGTGCCGCTACCCGGGCTCGCTCGATTTCCTCGGCCTCTTCCCGGGCACCCACACTCGCCTGCAAGAAGGTCCGCTCGGCAGCAGTGAGGGCAATCTCCGAATCCTCCGCCCAGACGGCAAGCCGGTCGAGGGCGCCACCGCTGAGCAAGTAGTCGTCACTGCGATCCGCTTCGACCCACTCGCGGCATGCCGCAGTGAGTCTGCGGTGGGAGCGAACATCATCGCGATGATCCTCGATCCATTGGCGCAGCCGAGACCATTCGCGAAGCAGCGCTTCGTGCGCGACCTCGACGGTCGCCGCTCGGGTCCGCGGATCGCGATCGAAAGAGAGCAGACGGTACCTGCCAAAAGCTTCAAGCACGTCCTGTGTTGCCTTATGGAAGCCGAAGATGGAGTCGAGTTCACCCCGCCGCACCCTGCGCCGAGAGTCCTCGGCGCCCTCCTCGACCGTCACCAGTCTGAGGAAGATTTGACGGGCAGCGGCCTGAGCGGCCGCCGACAAGGATTCGAAGACCTGTTCGGCCCGGGTCGCCAAAGCTGCCGAGACACCTCCTGAAGCGTCGTAGGCAGCAGCCGGTATCAGGTGCCCGTCGCGGCGCTCGAAGGCCTCGGTCATCGCATATTGAACGAGCGGGAGCATCCCGGGCTGACCGGCAACATCTCCGGCGATTCGTTCTGCGAGACCGGGTTCGAGGCCAACGCCAATCGTTCGCGCCGGCTCGGATATGGCCCGCAGCATCTCTGCTGCGCTGAGTGGCATCACTGTGACCATCTGACTGCGCACCAACTCGCCAAACCCGGCGTACTGAAGTGGCCGGTCGTAGAAGTCGGCCCGCAACGTGATCACGACGCGAACGCGGTTGCGTTCGTCGGCCACGGTCTCAGCCAGCATGTGGAGAAAGGCAGAGCGGGTCGCTTCGTCTTCGACCAACGTGAACAATTCCTCGAATTGGTCCACCACCAGCAGCAGCTCTGCGGAGTCATCACGCAGAATGGCCGCCGCTGCTGCAGACAGGACGGTGAGATCAACGGAGGCGTGTTCGCCGGCTGAGATGCGACGCAATGCCGCGGCAAGTGCATCGAACGGGTACTGACCTGGATACATGGAGACGATGAACCACCGGTTTGATCCGGGCACGGCTCCTCTTCGCAGCGCAGGGATCAGACCCGCGTTGACGGCACTCGATTTCCCGGACCCGCTCGGACCAACCACCGCGAGGAAGCGACCTGTCGGGCCGCGTTGTGAGAGGAAGTCCACAAGGTCGGCGGTCAGCCTCTCGCGGCCGAAGAACACGCCGGCGTCTCCTTCTGCGAAGGGGCGTAGGCCCAGATATGGGTTGGGCAGGTCGGCGTCTCCGGCGGGCGTTGGCTTTGCCCGCCCGGCCGCCTCGCCGAAGGACGCGACGAATTCCAAAGCCGACATCGATTCGCCGGCCGCTGTCGCTTCGGCCAGTTCGCGGAGAGCCGGGGACGCACCCTCCATGGAGTCGAGGATCGATAGGACGACTCGAGCCAATCCGGCAACGTCCGCTGACATCACAGCGTCGCGGTCCGTGCCAGTCGCCGCATCCGCGGCGAGGTCACGGGCGACACCGAAGTCCGATAGATAGGCGTTACGATCCTCGTCGAAGAGGATGTTCGAGCCTTTCACATCGCCGTGAACGACACCCTGTCGATGGGCGGCGTCCAAACCGCCCCCGACCTGTTCAACCATCCTGAACAGCGCATCCCAGGTCCATGCTGAGGTGACGCTGGCAGCGCTGCCTCCACGAAAGAGACGCATCACGATGAAGGCGCCCCGGGGCTCCCTCCAGAAGTCATAAAGCGGCACGATATGGGGGTGCTCCAACCTGGCAACCAACTGGGCCTCTGCATCGAAGGCACGGACAAAGGCGGGATCGTCGGCGAACCTGGGCCGGATCACCTTCACTGCGACCTCGCGTCCGATTGAGTGCTGGTAGGCGACGTGGACCTCTCCAAAGCGACCGGCACCGATTTGTTCCCTGAGCTCGTACCCACGTATGGAGCGCCCGGTAGCCGCAGCGGTCTCGGTGGGCTCGAGAACCGACACTGGACCGGATGGGGTCACGTTGAGAGAGGCGTCCTGCATCAAGATCTGCCGCTCGAGCTCCTTTAGCTCTGGAGAAGGATCGATCCCTAGTTCCTCGACCAGCGTCCGGCGGGTACGTTCATACGCGCGGAGCGCTTCGGACTGTCGCCCGGAGCGATACAAGGCAAGCATGAGCTGCCCACCGAACCGCTCTCGGAGCGGGTACTCCTGCACCAGAGTTTCGAGTTCGCCAACCAACCCGCTGTCGTAACCCAATGCCAGCTCTGCATCGATGCGGTACTCGATCGCGGTGAGCCGAAGTTCGTCGAGGCGGGTGATCTCTGGGCGCAACGCCGGTTCACCGCCGAGGTCTGCATAGGGTGCGCCCTGCCACAGCTCCAATGCTTCCCAGAGCATCCGGGTAGCGGCTGCCGGGTCGGCATCGATGACTGCTCGCGCCTGCGTCGTGAGCGCGGAGAAACGATGAGCGTCGATCAGCTCAGGCTCAACCGTGATTACGTAGCCGGGATCCTTGCGGAGCAAGGTCTCCGGTCGAGCGCCCTCGATGGCGCGCCGCAGGTGCGAAACGTAGGACTGCAGAGTTCGCTTCGCTCCTTCGGCGGGCTCGCCACGCCAAACATCTTCTAGGAGGCGATCGGTCGACACCACCTCGTTGGCATGGGCGAGAAGGAGAGCGAGTACCAGGCGCTGCCGCGGGCCACCCAGGGGCAGCCGTTCACCCTCGTGATGGACCTCGAGAGGCCCCAGCACCCGAAAATCCACGGCTCCCTTTCCGCGGTCGCGACCTGCCAGATGTTAACGGTTGAGTCGGATTCCTCTGCTTCGCATCCGGGTCTCAGTGCTCGTCGACACTGGAACGGGTCCTCGTAGCCCAGAACAGCTCCGGGGTCTCAACATCCTCTCAACACCTGACCAACAAGCCCGCAAGCGCTCGGGCGGACGCTGCAGATATGCAGCAAACAACCCGCCTCCTCAGCACAATCGCACTGATCTTCTCGCTACTCCTGGCCGCTCAGCCAGCATTCGCCAGTTCATCGTCAGGTCGCCGGGCGGGTGCAGATCGCCCGGCCACCTCCGTGCTCGGGGCGACCGAGCAGGAAACGGAGATGGTGGAATGGGCACTCGGACGTTTTGCGGCGGCGGGCATGGAACTCCCAGCGGTGAAGGTTGGGTTCTTCACCGATTATGAGGACTGCCTGGGGTTCATTGGATACTTCCGCACGTCGACCCGCACGGTGTTCATGTGCAACCGGGGCGGGGAAGAGAGAGTTCCGGAGCATACGCTGATTCATGAACTCGGTCATGCTTGGGCGGATCACAACCTTGAGGCGGCGGATCGGGAAGCCTTTATGGAACTCCGTGGCGTTGAGTTCTGGAACACGGGTGGAAGCGGTGCAGCGTCCCCGGCCTGGTGGCAACGAGGCTACGAACACGCTGCAGAGATCATCGCGTGGGGCCTTGCCGAGACGCCGTTCCACAGCATGTGGTTGCACACCGAACTGTGCACCGATCTCGCTAGCGCATTCACCGCACTTACTGGTATCGAGCCGCTCAACGACTCGACCAGCTTTTGCAAGTGCCAAGAGGCAGGCTCGCCTTACAAGCAAGCGTGCCCGGCGGACTAGCCGCATTCGCAATAGGCTGGAGACGACGAGAGCCGAGCAACCGTGGTGTTTGATTGCCGATGACGAGTCCTCCTGAACGAAGCGCCGGGATCCTGCTCTTCAGGACTGAGCCATCGCTCGGGGTTCTGATAGGTCACCCGGGCGGACCCTTCTGGCGGAACAAGCATGAAGGTGCGTGGAGCATTCCAAAGGGTCTTGTCGAACCGGGAGAAGACGAACGGAACGCAGCGCTGCGTGAGTTCGCCGAAGAAACCGGCGTGAAGCTGGAACCGGCGGCGATGATCGACCTGGGCGAAGTGCAGCTTCGTTCCGGCAAGGTGGTGGTGGCATGGGCGGTGCGGGGCGACCTCGATGCATCGCTGCTGGCCTCCAACCCGGTTCGATTGGAGTGGCCGCGAGGGAGCGGCCGGGTACTTGAATTCCCCGAAATCGACGAGTTCCGCTGGTGCTCACCGGCGGAGGCTGGATTACTGCTCAATGAACGCCAGGAACCGCTACTCCGCAGGCTCGAAGAATACCTTGACCACGAGGAGTAGTTGACGATACACTCTTAGTGGCGGTAGAAAGGCTGCTACGGAAACGCGGAGGCGGCCATGAAACTGTGGACAGAATTGGAAGGGGCACAATTCGACCTCTCTGTTCGCGGCTACGACCGAGATGAAGTCGACGACTTCATCGACGCAGCCGTGATAGCGGTGCGCGAGATCGAGGACAAGAACTCGGCACTGCATGCAAAGGTCAAGGCGCTGGAGTCCGAATTGGCGGCTCGCAAGCAGACCTCGTCGAGCATCGAGCATGCCTTTCTCGAAGCTGTTGAGAAGAAGCAGCTGATGTTGGAGGACGCGGAGAAGCGTGCCAACGAGATCCTGGAGAGAGCCGAAAGCCACGCCTCCAATGCCCGCGCTGCTGAGGATGTTGAAGCGCTACGCGCCCAAGCGCGACTGATGCTCGAACAGGCATCAACGATGTTGTCGGATGCGCAGCGGGAAGCCGCCATGATTCGCTCGAACGCGGCCACCGAAGGCGAGACCGCGTTTGCACAGATCAGGGCCGAAGCAGACCGGATGCTGGCCGCTGCCCAAGCCGAAGCCGCGGCAATCGTTGCCGGTGCCGAGCAGCAGCACGATCGGCTTGCTGCCGCGCTTCGCCTCCTCCAGGATGCGGTCACCGAGATGCTGACAACCGGTGCTGAGCAGCACGAGGTCATCAAGGTTGTGCTGGACGGCGAGCAGCCCCAGTCTGAGACGTCGGACCGGGGCGCCGCCATCGCCTGAACAGATCGATCGCGAAATCTCGATCTCCAGTACCATTGCTCAGCGGTAGGCCCAAGGTGTCGGGCAGCAACACCTATTGACGAGGACCATGGCTAGGAAAAAGGTATCGAACCGGCTCAAACAGATCGGTGACAGCGAGCCGCGCGGACCGATGCCGCCGATGCCGGGAACGCGCAGCGATGCACAGCTGGTGGAGATCGGGGCTTTCATATCCGTCACCGTCATCGGCACCTTGATCCTCGTCGGGATGGCCGTCTTCTTCGGCCTCAAGGCTATTGAGAATCATCTGGAGTCAGAGTCGCTTCGGGCAGTCGATGCCGTGGTATTTGCGGCTGCAGAGGAGGACCCGTCCTTCCGCAATATCACGGATATCTCTGCTGAGGCGTCAGGTTTGAATGTGCATCTCCGCGGCACTGTCGACAACGAAGAGATGATCGAAACAATCCCCGCTTTGGTCGGCACGATCAACGGCATCGGCACCGTGACTGCGGAATTGGAATGGGTGCCTCCCCTCAACGCCGAACAGCCGGCGGTGACGACAATACCGATCACCCTGACCTGGAGCGGCAATTCCGCAACAATTGTCGGTGAAGTATCCGACGAGTCGAGTCGCACGGCGGT
>JASJAS010000083.1 GCA_030066875.1 Acidimicrobiia bacterium
CCCTGTCATCAGCCGCTCCCCCGTCCCGGACCACGACCGCCTGCGCCTGGCAGACTGCCGAGGATCTCGCCGCATAGCTCGTTTGCTGCGACGAAATCGGGGTCATCTTGGTCGATCTGGCCGAATGGCCCGCCGCCTCCGCCTTCGCCTGGCTCTCCTCCGGCCCCGGGACCCAACGAGGAGAAGTCGGGGTCATCCATGTCGTAGCCATTCTCTCGCATGCAGGCCGCGTAGTCGACCATCGTGTCTTGCAGCTCGGTCGGATCGAAGTCACGGCCACCGAAACCGAGAACCACACCCTCGAGCTGCTCCTGGCAAGCGGCCATTGCGGCTCGCATGGCTTCGCGATCTACGGCGGCGTCACCCGCTTCCCCCGGTCCCCCGCGGAAGCCACCAAACTGCACGTTCCCATCTGCATCCACGGTGGGGTCGTCTATGTCGACGCCTTCGGCGCGGAGACACGCCGCCAGGTCCAGCATCGCCTGCTCGGCATCGACTTCTTCGGTGGTGGCCTGGTCGTCCGCTGCCGCGGAAACGGTGGTCTCTGTCTCGAGCGTGGCGACGCCGTTCGCGGAGTCATTCGAGCTAACGCATGCGCTGACGATCAATCCCAGCGCGAGCAGGAGCACCAGCGCGCGTGTTCTCATCTATGTGCCTTTCAGATTCCTGCCGACAGCATCGAAGGCGATTCATATCAGTATGTGAACTCGAGATGAGAATCGGGTGAGAACGAAAGGTCAGGACGTGTCGCCGGCAATCCCGGGTATACCCGGCAGCAGCTCCTCGCACGCCTCGAAGGCCGCCTCGAAGTCGGGATCGTCGAGTTCTGGCTCCCATCCGGGAAACAACCGCCTGCCTTCCATGATCCCCGCAAAGTCCGGGTCGGGCATATCGACCCCGTTGTCGCGCATGCAACCAGCGAAGATGACAACGTCATCCTGAAACTCGGCCTCGAAGATCCGCTCGAAGCCGAATGACACGCCCTCCAACAGCGCAACGCAAGCTTCGAAGGCGTTTTCGAGCTCAGCCTCATCCACCTGACCAAGTTCGCCGAGAGCATCGAGGTCGAAACCGACGTTGCCGTCGGCGTCGACAATGGGGTCCGGGAAGTCGATGCCGAGATCCCGCATACAAGCCGCAAACTCCAGCACAGACTCTTCGTCGGTCTTGATCACCGCAGGGGATTCGCTTCCGCCAGTAATCGGCTCGGGTGAGGTGACTACGTCCTCAATCGAGGCCACACCCGACGACCTGTCGTCTCCGCCGCACGCGGACAGAACCAGTACCACAAGCAGCGCTATTCCGGCCCAAAACCGTAGGATCGTTACTCCAAACCTGGCCAATCACAGAATACGGCAACTGGGAGGTATTGATCGCCCGGTAACCTCGCCACGATGCTGTGCTGTGTGGGAGACCTGGTCGAAGATGTGGTGGTGTGGCCGCAGGCCACGCTGCGTCGCGGCACCGATACACCGGCACGGGTGTTTCGGCGACGTGGCGGTAGCGCGGCAAATGTTGCGGTGCTGGCGGCGCTGACTGGGGCGCCCAGTCGGTTCATCGGCCAGATCGGCGCAGACCGACTGGGCGACCTGCTTCTGGGCGAACTAGAGGATGCCGGTGTAGATGCTGCGGTCATCCGCAGCGGGAACACTGGCACCGTCGTTGTTCTGGTCGAGCCGAGCGGCGAGCGCAACATGCTCCCCGACCGAGCGGCGGCTGTTGAGTTGGCCGATGTGCCCGCAGGTGCCCTCGATGACGCCACCTGGCTTCACGTACCCGGCTATTCACTGATCGTCGAACCGCTCGGCAGCACCGCCCGCAGGCTCATCGCCGGGGCGAGAGACCTTGGCGCCGGGATCAGTATCGACGCCTCGTCCGTCGGTCTGCTCGCTGAGTTCGGTATCGCCGCCTTCCTCACCCAGATCGAGGAGTTACGGCCGGACCTCCTGTTCTGCAACAAAGATGAGGCCGACTTGCTCGAAGTCCAACCGGGGAGCAACCCAGCGGGTGTGACGCTATCAGTGGTCAAGGCGGGCCCCAGACCGGTTCAGCTGATTGGCCAGCACACCGCGACCTGGGTTCCCGTCCCACCAGTACCCGACGTTGCCGATACCACTGGCGCCGGCGATGCCTTCGCCGCCGGCTTTCTCGTTGAGTCGATGCGAGGTGCCGACCCGGTAACGGCGGCAGCCGCGGGCAACGAGCTCGCAGCCACCGTCCTCCGCCGGCCCGGCGCCGGTACCCACGACCGCTAGCCTGCCTCCAGGAGACCCAAATGCCGCAGATAAAACTGAGCCGAGAAGTGCAGGAGGCGCTGGAACACGAGCGCCCCGTCGTTGGCCTCGAAAGCACCATCTTCTCCCACCTTGGCCTTCCCTCCCCGGCCAACCAGGAAGCCCTTGAACGTAGCGCCACCGCAGTCCGGGCCCAGGGGGCTGTGCCCGCGGTGACCGCCATCATCGACGGGGTTCCTCGCGTCGGTCTCGAGGATCACGAGCACGAGCGCATTCTCGGCCCGGCCCGCAAGACCTCAGAGCGCGACATCGCCGTCGCGGTGGCACAGCGCTGGCCTGTGGGGGCGACGACGGTTTCCGCCTCCCTGGCACTTTGTGCCGAGGTAGGCATTCCGGTCTTCGCCACCGGAGGCATCGGCGGAGTCCACCACGGCGCCGAGACGAGCGGCGACGTCAGCTCGGACCTTGGGGCGATCGCCCTCCACTCGGTGGTCACGGTCTGTGCTGGGGCCAAGGCTTTCCTCGACATTCCGAAGACACTCGAGTTCCTGGAGACCGAGGCCGTACCGGTGCTGGGGTATCGGACTGATGATTTTCCTATGTTCTATGCCCGTTCCTCCGGACTGAAAGCACCGGTCCGCGTCGAGTCACCGGCCGAAGTTGCCGCGATTCTCGCAGAGCGAATCCTGTGGGATCAGGGAGGCGTACTCCTCGCGGTTCCGGTGCCGGAGGATGATGCCATCCCGGCTCCGGAGATCCAGGGAGCGATCGACAGCGCCCTCGCGCGAGCTCACGCTCTACGGGGAGCTGAGGTCACTCCCTTTGTCCTCGAGCAGATAGCCCAGATCACCGAGGGTCGCAACATCCCGGCCAACCTCGCGTTGGCGGAAAACAACGCGTCGATCGCTGCCGAGGTGGCGATCGAGTTCGGCAAGTTACTTGGCTGATGCAATCAGGGCTGATGAGATCAGCTTCGAGTTCGATCCAATCGAACTCACACCCACGGCTGATGAGATCAGGGCTGACGCAATCAGCTTCGAGTTCGATCCAATCGAACTCACACCCACGGCTGATGAGATCACGGCTGATGCAATCAGCTTCGAGTTCGATCCAATCGAACTCACACCCACGGCTGATGCAATCAGCTTCGAGTTCGATCCAATCGAACTCACACCCACGGCTGATGAGATCAGGGCTGACGCAATCAGCTTCGAGTTCGATCCAATCGAACTCACCGCTGGGACTGCGCGATCCACTCAGCAACGGTGGCAACAAGGAGCTCGCTGCATTCCGGAGAGGCGCCGTCACCGCCGCAGGCCACGCCAAGTCGATCGGGATAGGCACCGGCCAACCAAGTGAGGTGCGCGTCGAAAGCGGCTGGGATTTCAGGGCCGAAGGAGAATTCCTCGAATTCGACGACGGTTCCTCCATCGACGACGGCGCGCACCTGCATCGCTCCTCGCTCGATGTCGGGGTTCGCATCGAGCCATAGATCGTTCCAGGCGGCACTGCACAACGCCGTCCGGTCGGCTGAAGTACACGAAGTCGATATGTCGAAAGCCTCGTAGGGACCCGACCCCGCTACGAAGACCTCTGGTGAGTCACCCAGACCCCCCCAGGGAGCGTCGGGGGCCACCACGGACTCCGCAACCGCGACATCGCCTTTGAGAGCGGCGACCATCCAGAATCCGAGCACTTCCTCCGGGTGCGAAGACGGACCCACTTGGTGTGGTACATCCTCCTCGCCCCACACGAGAGCTTGGCGTGGCGCCGCTTCTGTGCCGGAGACGATCGAGAGGAAGTTGCCATAGAAGGCTGCAGGATCCGCAACCCCGGTTGCAACGGTTATCACCCGGCCGCCGGGGTCACGCACCGTACTGCCGTAGCCGCGACCGCGGCTCTCCACCACAGTGACGGTCATCTCTTCGAGGATCACCGGCTCTTCGCCCGCGGCAACGGCCGCTGCCAGTTCGTCCCACATGTAGAAATTGCCACTGGTCGTTTGGGGAAACACCTTCACCATGGAAGCCAGATAGCGAGTGGGCTCGTTGCCGGATACATCGGCGAGGTCGATATCCCAGAAGCCGGGGGTGGGCACGTCGTTGGTGGCATCTAGGGGCACCAGCGTCACTGTCACGTCGGACCGGAAAACGCGAGACGTCGCTGGAACATCGATCCAGAGGTTCCACTCGGAGTCCGTTCCGGCAACGTTGCCGGGTACGTCGACCGCCCCTCCCATGATGACAAGCTCGTCGAGATTCCCTTCCAAATCCGGATCGGAATCGAGGGCCCGGGCCACGTTGGTCAACGGCGCAACTGCATAGAGCAAAACTGGGCGCTCAGAAGCTGCGGCCACATCGGCGATCAGCTGGTGGGCGGGACGCGGGTCGAGCGTACTGACGGGCTCGGGCAGCGAGAGGGCCAAAGCATCGGCGCCGGCGAGAAACGCCTCCGGCCAGGACTCAGCGCCGGCGGGTCGGTCGGGATCACACGCGACCGGTGTTTCCGAGTCTTCGAACATGGCCAGGATCCCCAGGGTCACGTCGGCACCAAGTTCGCAACCTGCTTCCCCAGTCACCGGCATCGTCACCGCCAGCACTTCGACGTTTGGGTGCGACAGCAGATAGATGAGCGCCCCCACGTCGGAGACTGTAGGGCTGTAGTCGACTATCACCGGGATCGGGCCGGTCTCCTCTTCGGCGCTGTCCTCGGATGAACAGGCGCCCGAAACCAACAGCAGGCCAACAGCGAGAAACGCATATCGTCGCTGGAGGCGGAGGCGACCCCCGAAGGGAGACCCCATCTAGGCGGTGCCTTCTTCCTCGCCTCGTTGCTTGTGAACCCGTCCGGTCTCACCGCGCAGTGATAACCCACTGCCACCGCCGTAGCGGGCCTGAACGATCTCGCCGAGGATGGAGACCGCCATCTCGGCCGGTGTTTCAGCGCCGATGTCGAGCCCGATCGGCCCATAGATTGCGTCCAGTTCCTCCTGGGTCCACCCCGCCGCTGCCAGTCGCTCTAGCCGGGCCCGGTGGGTGCGGCGGCTGCCGATCGATCCGAGATACTTGACCGGCTTGCCGTGCACCTCGGCGAACACGGGGTCCTCGAAGCGAGGGTCGTGGCTCAACAACACGACGTAGGTTCTCCGATCGAGGGGAGTCTTCTCGAAGACCGCGTCGGGCCATCCCACGATCACTTCGTCGGCGTCGGGAAAGCGTTCCTCTGTTGCCCACATCGGCCGGGCGTCGCCGACAACAACCTTGAAACCGAGTTCTTTCGCCATCTTGGTCAACGGCTGCGCGTTGTGGCCGGCACCGAAGATCATCATCAACGGTTGCGGGGCGATCGTCTCGATGAACACGGAGGTTTCGTCGTAGGTCAGCGTGCGGCTCTGCTCGCGATCCATTAGCTCGGCGGAGTCGGCGAGAACGGCTTCCGCCAGGCTTGCCGGCAACTCGCCCGCAATGATTCCGTCGTCGAAGTCGAGGACCGCTTTGGCTCCGGTCCCCGGCCCTTCGACAACAGTGACAACAGCCCCGAGCCGTTCTTCAGCGATGAGCCGTTTCGTTGCCGCAACGAAACTCATTGCCATTTCTCGATGAAGACGTGAATTGTCCCACCGCAGGTGAGACCCACTTCAAAGGCATCGTCATCGGCAATGCCATAGGTGACCAGACGTGGCTCGCCGGTCTCGAGCACTTCCTTGGCGTGAAAGAAAACGTCGTTCTCGACGCAGCCTCCAGATACCGACCCCTCCATTTCGCCCGCCGAGGAGACGAGGAATTTGGAGCCCTCGGGCCTGGGAGCCGAGCCTTTCATCCCAACAACGGTCGCAACCGCGACCTCCTTGCCCTGCGCCTTCCAGCGCTCATAGACCTGAATCTCATTTCTCATTGCTGTCGGAGCCTAGCGACAACGATCCGATGGGCCGACCGGCACCGTCGACCGGTAGCGGTCACCCGACCTGTCACGGTCCGTCCTCAGTCGATGAAAGAGTCGTGGGGTAGGTCGACTCGGACCGCCCGCAGCAACGCAAAGGGACTCACATTGACGAAGTTCGCCACCCGGGAGGTGTAACAGTCGGCGTACTTCTCGACCTGTCTGGCAAACAGGCTCTTGTCTATGCCAGACCGCATCAGCGGGCCCCATGCATCATTGCGCAACCGGGAAGCTTCTACGGCGAGCGGCATGATGGCATCGTCCAACTCGGCGATTTGGACTCGCAGCATTTCGAGCCGAGGCTTGTCTGCAGCAACTCCCCCGGGCGGCTCGGCGTAGCCCACTCGCTTCCGCTGCAGTGCCAGTCGCACAGCCGAGAGCTCAGCTTCGAGCGCAGTCTTCTCTGCCATTAGGTCCCCGAGTTGCGATTCGCGTTCCTGGAAGGCCTTGAGGCCCTGCACTTCGCTTTCGAGCTCGCGCAAGATCAGCGCTGTCCGCCAACGCAGCAACGCCTTGGAGAAATGCACATCACCAAACAAGTGATCGCCGACGTAGAGGATCTCGTCACCGGAGAGGTCGAGAAAGTCTTCGACTTGCCGCGCGCAGCCTCCGAAAAAGACGCTTCCCGGTTCGATCTCGCCGATGTGGGGACGCAGCAGAGCGGCCTCCTCGTCCACGACTTTGTAAAGGCTCTTGCTGGAGGTGAAGAACGACGGTTTGTCAGCCGAGACAATCACCGCTTCGAAAAGATCTCGCCACCGCATCCCGTTCGGCAGATAGGGCTCGAAGGCGAACGCCATGATCCGTTTGGTGTACTCCCATTCGGAGTTTGTGATCAGCATCAACCGCTTTCCGGCGTGGAACTGGTCTACCAGGGCGAGCACACTGTCCGGATCCGGCTCGATGAAACGCTCTGGGGTTTCGAGGATGTCTTGCTTCAAGGTCCCGTCCCTGTGGGCACCGTCCAACGAGGCGACGACGGCCGCATAGAGTCCGTGATAACCCACGCCCTTTTCAATCCTGCCCTCGTCCATCAAATCGACGAGTTGCGCAAACAGGCTCGCTTCCGACAACGAGAACAGCGTGTTCATGAATTCGAAGCGGTCTTCGGCCAGATCAACCAACGTTCCGGAGTAGACCCGGCGAACCTCGTCGTAGCTCAGGAACGACGTGCCGTGGGCGGCCCGGATCACGTATCCAAACCGCGTCGCTTTGACCAGGTTGCCCTCCTCCAGGTCGATGGCAAGGCCGCGAATCACTGCGGACGGGTCAAAGGCAACGTCCTCGACGGGGTAGCCCATGTCGAGCAACCTCGCCTTGGCGTGGGCGAACGCTCGGGTTTCCCATTCGCCCACGAAGTAGTGGACCAGGGTGTAGTCCATGTCGTAGCCGATTGCCTTTATCGAGCGCAGATTGATGGTGCGATTGACGTAGATGCCACGGTCGGCCGGGATCGATGGGACACTCATCTCAGACCGGCCGGTAGGGCAGATAGTCCGGGAACCACATTCCCGCCTCGATCCGCTGGTTGATGTCGTCCATCGGAGGCGCCAAACCCTCCGCAACGGCCTGGTGCGCCACCGCCCTAGCAACATGAGCGGATGTTGCGCGCACATCGAAGATCGACGGATAGAGCTGACCCGACTCCAACAGGTCGTGACTCACCGTTTCCGACAACGCCTTGGAGGCGGCAAGGAACATCTTGTCGCTGATCCGACTGGCCCCGACCGTGAGAACCCCGAGGCCAATGCCGGGGAACACAAACACGTTGTTCGCCTGACCGATTCGATGCAGCTTCTCGTTGAAACGAACCGATGGAAACGGACTCCCGGTGGCAACGATCGCTCGCCCATCCGTCCACTCGATCGCACTCGCCGGGGTGACCTCAGCATGGCTAGTCGGGTTGGAGAGGGGCATGATGATCGGACGCTCGGCATGAAGCGCCATCCGCCGAATCATCTCCTCGGTGAATACACCAGGTACTCCGCTGACCCCGATGAGCACGGACGCCCGAGCATTGCGCACCACATCACGCAAGCCGATCGGGTGATCCTCGATTTGCCAATCCCGCACCGCCTCGAGCGCGAGTGCGAGCGGCTGCTTCCCGGGAGACAGGTTGGGACGACCTTCGACGATGAGGCCCCGGCTGTCCAACACCATGATGCGGGCCTCGGCCTCGGTGCGCCCTGATCCTTCATCGACCATGGCGGTCGCAATCTGTTCGCGAATTCCGATGCCGGCGGAGCCCGCACCCACGATGACGATACGCTGGTCGGAGATCTTGCTGCCGATGTGCTGGGTGGCGGCCATCAGTCCGGCGACCACCATCGCAGCCGTTCCCTGAATGTCGTCGTTGAATGAGGGCAGGCTGTCCCTGTAGCGCGACAGGTTCTCGAAACTGGTCTTGTTCGAGAAGTCTTCCCACTGCAGCAGCGCACCGGGAAACGCCTCCTGAACCGCGGCAACGAACTCAGCAATGAAGTCGTCGTACGCTTCGCCGCGTAGGCGCTGCTTGCGGTATCCGACGTAGAGAGGGTCCGCCAGCAACTCGGCGTTGTCCGTGCCGACGTCGAGTGATATTGGGATGCATCGCGTGGGATGAATGCCGGCGGCGGCCGCATACAGGGCGAGCTTGCCGATGGGAATTCCCATTCCTCCTGCGCCCTGGTCGCCAATGCCGAGGATCCGCTCGTTGTCGGTAACCACGATCACGGGGTTGGATTCCTTGGGGCGGCATCGCAGCGCCTCGAGAATGCGGCCCCGGTCGCGGGGGGTCACATACACCCCGCGCGCCCGGCGGTAGATGCGGCTCCAGTGACGGCAGGAGAGGGCGACCGTCGGCGTGTAGATGAGTGGAACCGTCTCTTCGAGGTTCTCCACGAGATAGCGGTAGAAGAGGGTCTCGTTGCGGTCCATGAGACCATTGAGATAGATGTTCTTGTCCATCTCGCTGACCTTGTGGTGGATCTGGTTGGCGATACGGTCAACCTGTTCCTCGATCGGCGAGACGTGGTCGGGCAGCATACCGACGAGGCCGAACATCTCTCGCTCGCTCCTCGAGAATGCGGTCCCTTTGTTGAGGACCGGCGTTTTGAGTAGAGCGGCACCGCGAAGCGGGACTGGGAGGTAGCGCTCCCCGGTGTCGGGATCGATTTGCGCCGTGGGGAAGGGTGTTTCGCGCTTCATGCGACCAGCTTACGGTTCCCTCGAGGAGGTTCGGCCATCCGAGGGTTTGCCCTCATTAGCCGTTGCCGGCCCCGGTTTCCATGGCGTCAACGATTGCCTCGATCGCGACCGACGCCTCCTCGATGCGGGCTCGGCACAGTGCGATGAGTTCGGCGGATCTCTGGACCTTCGCAGCCAGTTCGTCCACGTCGACTTGCTCTTCTTCGATCGCGGCGAGGATGGCCTCTAGTTCGGCCATCGCTTCCCGATAGCTGATTTCATCAGCCCTGATGTCATCAGCCCTGGTTTCGTCTGCCATCGCGTTTCTCCCCATTCTCTGAAACCACACTGGTGATGCGTCCGCCGGCGACCGTGGTGTGGAGCACGCCGCCAGGCTCCACATCGGTCGGATCGATCACGAGTTCGCCGTGCGAAGTTCGCGTGATCGACCAGCCTCTGGCGAGGAGCCGATTCGGATCAAGCAAACTGGCACGGTGTGCCGCGTCGTCCAAACGGGTCTCCGCAAGGCCGATACGACGACGGGTCATCGGACCGAGCGACACGGCCAGTCTTCCGATGTCCGTCGCTGCCGCAGACAGCTGACGAGATGCGGCGCGACCCGCGCGTCGGCCGACGTCCGTCAGACGCTGTATGGAGCGCTCCGCGGCGATCAATGCTGAGCGACTCGTGCGTCGCGTGAGGTGACCGAGGTTCGTTGATGCCAGCGCCAACCTGGACGACACGGCACGCCGGGTGGAAGAGGCGACTCGATCCAATCGCTCAACAAAGCCATCGACGAGACCCACCAGCCCGGCGGCGCAGGCCGTCGGGGTCTTGAAGTTACGCGCCGCTAGGTCTGCAACCGAGACATCGGTCTCATGGCCGATGCCGGTGAGGACAGGAACCGAGCAGTGGGCGATCGCCAGCGCCACCTGCTCGCTGTCGAAGGCGACGAGGTCGGTCTGCGCTCCGCCGCCACGAACCACGGCAACCACGTCGACGTCGGCAGCTGCGGCACGGCCGATGGCCGCGGCTATCTCGGCCGGCGCGTCTGATCCTTGCACCCGGGTATCAGCAACCCGGAGCCTCCATGCGTAGCGAGACGAGGCCAACTCATCGACGAAGTCGGCGTAGGCAGCACTTCCCTCGCTCGTCACTAATCCCACCCGCAACGGAACCAGCGGAAGCGGCAAAGCCGGGTTGCGTTCGAGCAGACCGCGTGCGTTCAGGCTCTTGACCAACCGCTCTCGCTCTGCGGCGAGCTTGCCGAGTGTGAAATCGGTATCGATCCATGTCATCCGCAGCTGCACCACACCCCGCGGCGCGTAATAGGCCATCCGGCCACGGATGCGGACTTGGATACCGTCGGTCATGCGCACCGCTCCCGAGCGAGATAGAACACGGTTCACGGCGACCTTGTCTGACTCGAACAATGTCACCGGCAGCAGCGCCGGATTGCTGGCCGCAATCTCGGGATCCTGCAGAGTGAAGTACACGTGTCCGGAACTGGCTCGACTCAGGTCACGGATCTCGCCCTGGACCCAGATCTCGTCGGGGAAGGCGCGCGAGATGGTGTGCGTCAGAAAGTCACACAGCTCTCCTACCGTGTACGTGTTCTCCATCTCCCAGACGCTACACCGGGCACAGGACAGGCGAGATCGCCAGACCAACTCGGGTCACGCACGATCCACAGCTAAGTTGACGCATTCATGGGCACCGTTCGCACAAAACTGAGACAGGTCGCAAACTCCCGGGGCCACACGGCCTTTCTGGCGGCCGCGCTGGTAATCGGTTTCCTCGTTGGCCTCGCTGTGGTGCTGCTGGTTCTCCTCGTCGAAGGGGCGTCCGCCGCAGCGGAATGGGCCCATGAGCAAGTGGGCAATGCCCGCTTGGCATTCTTCATCACCATCCCGATTGGACTCTTCGTGGCCTGGGCCATCGCGCAAAGATTCTCGAAGAACGTCGAGAGCGGTGGCGTCACTGAGACAATCTCCGCCGTAGGGCTTCGGGCCGGCTATCTATCGACCCGCACCATCCTCCCCAAGATCGCCAGCACGGCGGCCACCCTCGGCGGCGGTGGTAGCGGCGGCCGGGAGGGGCCGATCGTCATGATCGGCGCCGCCATCGGCTCATCGCTCTCGCGCTACACGCGGTTCAGCGAAGACAGAATTCGCAGCCTGGTTGCCGCCGGCGCCGGTGCCGGCATCGGCGCCACCTTCAATGCGCCGATCGCCGGCATGCTCTTTGCCATGGAAGTGATCCTCGGCAACCTGGCGATCCGCCACCTCAACGCGGTTGTGGTCGCCTCGGTGGTCGCTGCGGTCACCACGCACACATTGGTTGGCGAAGAGCAGATTCTCTCCTCGCCCGGAGGGCGTTTCGAGGACCCGCGGGAGCTACTGCTCTACCTCGTCCTCGGTCTGATTGCCGTGGTTGCCGGCTTGCTCTTCGTGCAGATTCTCACCTGGGTGAGCGAGCTTCGCCAACGCTATGAGTTTCCCGACTGGACGCGACCCCTCGCCGCGGGCTTCCTGGTGGCGGGAATCGGCTTGGTGGATGACCGGGCGCTCGGCACCGGG
Source organism: Acidimicrobiia bacterium (assembly GCA_030066875.1). Lineage (GTDB taxonomy): Bacteria > Actinomycetota > Acidimicrobiia > Spongiisociales > UBA5794 > JAAETI01. Next base: position 11,918 of record JASJAS010000083.1, read on the forward strand.
CAGGCGTTCCTCTCGGATCTGATGCGAATCAGTGACACCGATTCCATTGACCTCGTGCTGTGGACGCTGCCCATCCTGGCGGTGTTCAAAATGGTCACCAACGCTTTGACGCGATCGGGCGGCGGGTCGGCCGGGACCTTCATGCCGAGTCTGTTCATCGGAGGTGTGCTGGGAACGGCATTGGTGATGGTCGTGCAGCCGATCTGGGTCTTCTCCGATCTCCAACCCGGCTCCTATGCAATGGTTGGCATGGCGGCGACTTTTGCAGCAGTCGCTCGCGCCCCGCTGACGGCAATCATCATGGTGTTCGAGATCACCGGCAACTATGCCCTCGTTCTGCCGCTGATGCTGGCCGCCTCCCTCGCTTCGTTCCTGGCCGACCGCGTCCACCCCGACAGTGTCTACACGATGCCCTTGACCCGCGCGGGAGTGCATCTGGTACAGACCGAAGACGTCGACCTACTCGACACAGTCACGGTCGGTGAGGTCATGACCCACCTCGACGATACTCTGCACCCTTCGATGACCATGTCCGAGGCCGCTCGATTCCTCGACGAATCGAGACATCACGGAATGCCGGTTGTCGAGAAGAACGGGAACCTGGCCGGTGTGCTCACGCTGCTCGACGTTGCCCTCGCCGAGGGCGACCCCGACGAAACGCTCGTCGCCGACGCCATGACATCCCGGCCGATAACGGTCACTCCGACGATGCCGGTTTCCTCTGCCCTAGCCCGGATGGCAGCGCTTGGCGTCGGCCGGCTGCCGGTCGTTGATGACGTCGATCCGCGCCGGGTAATCGGGATGTTCCGCCGCAACAGCGTGGTTGCGGCATACCACCACGCACTGGGGGCAACCACCGACCGCCACCTATATCGCGAACGGCTCCGCCAGCGGGTTCAACCCGGGGCGACGTTCTACGAGGTTCCGGTGCCTCACAGTTCTGCGGCTGCCGGACAAAGGATTCGCGACCTCGCCTGGCCCGAGGAAGCTGTCCTCGTGTCGATCCGCCGCCACGACAACGTGATCATCCCCCACGGCGACACGATCATCAGAGTCAACGACACGATCACCGCATTCGGTCACGGAGACTCACGAGTTGCCCTGGCCGAGATACTCGAGCAACGACTTCCCCCCAACGGCGAACCGATCGACTGAGCGACCCGCCCGCTTGGCTCGAGCGCGACGAACCGATACATTCTGAGTCGTGAGCAACTCTCTTCAGATTGTGCCCGTCCTGCTATCCGGTGGTTCCGGAACTCGGCTGTGGCCGTCCTCGAGGTCGAACCACCCCAAGCAGTTTCTGGCGTTGGTGGACGATCGAACCATGGTGCGGGCAACTCTCGACAGACTCGAAGGCCTCGGCACGAATCCGCCGCTGGTCGTCGCCAATATGGCCCACCGCGATCTGGTCGCCACAGAACTGGACACGGCCGGCTACGACCCACAGCGAATGATCCTCGAACCCATAGGACGCAACACGGCGCCTGCAGCCGCCGTGGCCGCGCTGTATCTCACTGCGGCGGGAGACGACCCGCTCATGCTGCTGCTTCCGGCCGACCATGTCATCGAAGACACTGCTGCGTTCCACCTCGCAGCCAACGATGCCTGCGTACTGGCGGCTGAAGGAAATCTGGTGACCTTTGGGATCGTTCCCACTCGAGCGGAAACCGGCTACGGCTACATTCGCAGCGGAGTTGCCGTTGCCGAGTCGGCTTACCGCGTCGACAAATTCGTGGAAAAACCCGACGCCGCCACGGCGCGCCGCTATCTCGAGGAGGGCGGCTACCTCTGGAACAGCGGGATGTTCGTTTTCCGATGCTCCGACTACCTGCGCACGTTGGAACAGTTCGCACCGGAGATAGTCGCTGGATGCAAGCGTGCCATGGCGGCGGCCGAGAAGCGGAGGGGTGTCCATCTGGACCCGCATGAGTTTGCCGCAACCCCGGCAGACTCGATCGACTATGCGGTAATGGAGCGCACCGAAGCCGCCGTGGTGGTACCGCTGGATGCAGGGTGGAGCGACGTCGGTTCGTGGGCAGCCCTGTGGGACATCGCCGACCAAGACGCCGACGGCAACGTATTGATCGGCGACGCAATCGCAGTCGATACCACCGGTTCATACCTACGCTCCGATGGCGGGCTGATCGCCGTCGCCGGCGTCGAAGACGTCGTCGTCGTCTCCACGCACGATGCGGTGTTGGTGACCACTCGAGAAAAGTGTCAAAGCGTCAAGGCAATCGTCGATATTCTCAAAGGTGGGCAAAGACCCGAAGCCACCGATACCGTGGACTAGACGGGCCCAGATGCTCCCGTTGTGCAACAGGAGGAAAAACAGTGGTCGTTGCAGCCGTTGCCTTTGTGCTGTCGATCATGCTTGCCGCGTTCCTGCTGGTCCGGCAGAGAGAACGCCACCGACCCGAACCGGCCGAACCCGGGCAGCCGCCACTCCCAGGCCGCCGCTTGACCCGCCAGGAGCGCCTGCTCCAGAAGCTCGAGCCACTACCCGAGATTCCGACCCTGATGGACCTGATGCGCCAGGAAATCACCGAAGCCGGCATCGAGGAAATACCGGGTCATGAGGGCCTACCCGGCCCCGTGCTCCTCAAGGTCTTCCGGCGAGATCACGAGGTGATCGAACGTTGCCCCCACGGAACCTACGCCTTTGTCCTGCGCGGCGAAGTCGACCCGCCGGAAGCGCTGGAGGACGACGTCGCCCTCGAGTGCGAACAGTGCCGGCAGATCGGCCGGCAGCAAACTTCCGATGAGGGACGAGAAACGGGAACAGATCAGCCAGAGGAGACGTTGTAGGAACAACCAAGCCTCTCTCACACAGGCTCCTCCCGGTCAACCGCCCCTCCTCGCAGGGGCGGTTTTCCTTATAGGAGAACCGCGGAATTCGAGCTGCCGGGGAAGAACAGAATCAATGCAGTCGCCACGGTCACCACGCCGAGAACGGAAACGGTGGCGAACAGCGTCGCGACGAGGTGGTCGACCCAATCTGTTTGCGGGGTGTGTGCTTTCATGGACCGCGATCGTATCACCGGCACAACGGGCGTCCTAGGAACGACGTAGCAGCCTCAGTACGCGAAAATCGACGCTAGGCCGATTAACGTATGCCGGCGTACCAATGGATTTCTGTAATGAATGCGGCAGCAAGACCGATCCCGACTGGGTCTTTTGCAGGGCCTGTGGCAGCTCGCTCGGCACCGACGGAGATGCTGCCGCGGGGCCGGTCCTCGAAGCCGCCGGACCCAAAGTTGAACTGATCAGCCGCGGCTGGGACGTGGTCGAGGTGGAAACCGTAGACCTACCGGCCGATCCGCTCACCGATGAGGAGGTCGTCGAACCGGTGGCTCCGGGCGCCATAGAGGTGTCAGTCGATGATGTGACCGTCATCGAAGCGCCGGACACAACCGAGACGGATGAACCATCGGCGGATGAGCCACCCACCACGGCCGAGGAGCTAACGGAGTCAGCGGAAACGGTACCCCAGGCTGACCGCGCCGAGGCCCTCGACCGATGGGATCACCTGCGGCCCCATGGCCAGATGCCGGAGCTGAGAGAGCCAACGCGGACCCCGGCACAGGCCGCCCAGATTGCCGTCCTGGTCGCTGCGCTGGCTGCACTGGTTTCGGCGGTTCTATACCTCGCCCTCAATATCCAGTTGGATCAGTACGCCACGGGCTCGACTTCGGAGCGGGCCGTCAACGACGTCCAGAGGGTTGCCGAGGCCAGTCTCCTCGTGCTGGCCGGCTTTGCCGGTCTAGCTTTGCTGGCCATCGTTTGGTGGATGACCAAGGCACTGCCGATTGGGGGCTTCCGACCGAAGATCGCGGGAATCATCGCGCTGCCCGCCCTGGGCGGCGGAGCCGCCATCGTGGCGCTCTTCGCCACCACGCAGCCGGATTCGGTCGCCGACGCTATGACGGCTAACAGCTTCGTTGTATTGGGCCTTGGTCTGGTGATGATGGGCTGCCTCGCCATCGTGAGGACACTCACCCGCGTCGAACTCGAGGGCCGTCGGTGAATCTGGAAGACCTGACCATCGTTGCCGTTTTTGGCGCGTCCAGCGTCAGGCCAGGCGATCCGGAATACGCCATGGGCGTCGAGGCAGGCGAGCAGCTGGCGCGGCGGGGAATCGCAGTCGTCACTGGTGGCTATGGCGGGATCATGGAGGCTGTATGTCGTGGAGCCTCCGAAGCCGGTGGAACAACGGTCGGGGTGACGGCACCCAGCGTTTTCCCTGGCAGAAGCGGAGCCAACTCGTGGGTACAACACGAGATCCCTGCCGATGACCTGATGCACCGTTTGGAGCTGCTCACCTCCCTCGCAGTTGCGTTTGTCGCACTCCCGGGAAGTCTGGGAACGTTCACCGAGTTGGTCCTCGCCTGGAACCTTGCCTTGGTCGCCCCGTTCTCGAGTTCCGCAAGTCCACCCGTGATTGCTGTCGGCGAGCCATGGGTTCGCGTCGTTCCCGAGCTTGCTGCAGCGTTGGACACCGACGGCGAGTTGGTGACGGTTGTCGATACCGTCGATGAAGCGGTCGCTGCGGTGGTCGCCAGGGTCGGGGCTTAATCACCGACCTTGGCTGTGTCCAGGATCGCCCTGATCCGAGCCGCCCGCTCGTTCGCTGCTTCCGACTGGCTGCCCAGCCCGCTTTCGAGATCATCGATGGCGTCGTAGAAACGATCCCACTGGTGTCGTTCTCCGGCGACAACATCGGACAGTTGGCTAACCAGGCGGTCGGCGTTCTCGAGCCGGCGGGCGCCCTCCGCCAGGTATCCGGCAGCAGTGTCGGGGCGTTCGTACTCGAGTGCCTTGACCGCAAACCGGAGCCCGCTGACTGTTTGCGGAAGGCGTGAGACGAAGCTACCGGTAAACGGATCGAGCAGGGCCTTGTGCGCTGCGCCGTAGGAGCTGAAGAGGCGGGTGCGTACCAAGTCTCCAACGTGTTTGGCGGATTCCGAGCGGCGGATGATCTCGGGAATGAGGTTCGCCTTGTCATGGCGCATTATCAACCCGGGAGCGTGCACATAGGCAGGCCGGCCCGCGCCGCCGAGGCCCGAGATGAGGTATGCCTGGTCTTCGGCGCGGCCGAATACCGATGGGGTGAACAGCCGCCACTTCCTCAGACCCGAAACCAGGATGCCGTTCGTACCGCCGGTTACGTGTATGCGTTCCAGTGGCGCCGCGGTGTCACCGACTGTGATCTCGGCTTCGGTGGAGAGGGCCTGAGGAAGTCTGCTGTAGAACACGGTGTGTTCCGCTGATGAGCCGGGTGGCGGGGCCGTTACGTCGGGCGTGAACAACGAGCGATCGATGTCTTGCTGGTTGACCAGACCGCCGGCGATCATCGCCAGGTCGACAACCTCACCCGACGACGACACCGCAGTGGCCCCCCACCGAGGCGTTGTCAGGTTTTCGAGCGCGGATCGGCCAGTTTCGGCCACGAGTTCCCGTTGGGGAAACACTTGGTCGAGATCGATCTTGAACGTGGCGCGTACTCGGTCATCGCGGGCGACGGACCACAGCGCGGCTATCGCCTTCAGGAAGCTGTAGTGGCGACCGTACAAACCGGATACACCGAAGACGGGATCACCGCTCGGATCGCCGACGAGGACCTCCCACAGTTGTGTGGTCAAGGACTCATCGAAGGCGAAGACGCGGAGATGCGGAAGCGGGCTCAAGGCCGTGACGACTCGTGCCACAAGTTCTCGCCCGGCCTGCTCGTAGCCGGTGTGGGTTGCCGAAACCGAGAGCACGACGGTCAGCGGGCCCCGCCACGCCGGATGGCGGTCGAGCTCGAACCCGATCGCTTCGTTGAGTTGGCTGAGCCCGTAGGCCAGCTCGGTTTCCTCGGGCCGAGCATCGAGCGGGATGGGATGGTCGTACCAGTAGGCGGCCGGCTGGTTGCTGTTGATTGGTGCTACCAGGACGTTCGAGGTAAACAGCACTTCTCGGATCGGGTCGACGATGGGAGCAGGGTTCGAGGCCGTGATTTCGAGGCTGCGTCTCTGGCGAAGTCTTTCCACGGCCCCGTCCCAGTCGTCGCCGAGGGCGACCCCCTCGGGGAAGAGCACCCTCCAGACTGCTTCGAACGATGCGGCGCCGTCGCCCGCACGGCCAACCTCGTCAGCAGCAACCGCGAGAGCACGCCGCAGCTCCGGCAGACGATCGGCTGTCGTGGCAACCTCGGCGCCGATCGCGTCTGTCTGCGCCGCAAAGAACCGGGCCAGCCGGTGATCCTCTGCCAAGACTTCCGTAGCGCGCCCTCTGTCAGGATGCCGCTCATCGGCCAGCATTGCCAACATCGCGGCCGGGAACCGACGCAGGTCATCCGTTGCGCGGAGAAACGGACTTGGATCGGGCAGTCGGGGCGGCGTGGTGCGGCGGAACAGCACATCCATCAATCTTCCGAAGTCACCGATGGCGCCGTTCGCCCTCATCACGACGCGAGCCTGTCGAGAGCCTCTGCTAGCACCGCGGAGGCGGCCTCGTATGAGAAGAATCGACGGCCGACTTCATAATTGGCTGCAACCGCGTCCGCCCACAGATCCGCGTCGGCCAGCCAGCGAGCAGCGCTAGCCACGACCTCGTCGGTCAGTTCGTCTTCCATCTCGATCGCCTGCACCCCGCGCGGCCCGATGTCAGCCCGGTATACCGGGAATCGGTTGATCAACACCGGTCGACGAAAGTAGAACGTTTCGACGAGGGCGTTCCCGAAACCTTCGATGCGACTCGGGTAGGTCACCAAGTCAGCGGCCGCGTAAGCGTCGGCAAGGCCGACTGCAGTTGCTGCGTTGGCCGGTACGATGCGGAAATCCACCGAAAGGCTCTCTGCGAACCTGATGAGTTGTTCGACGTAACCGGCACCTTCATCCGGCTCGGGATGGGTGACGACTACTTTGATCGCCGGATCGCCGAGACGTTGCGCCAGACGGACGGTGTCTTCGATTCCTTTGCGTGGAATCATCCTCGTCGGCTGTAGGAGCACAACGTCGGTTTCGCTCAGGCCGGCTACGTGACGAAAAGCGGTGCCGTCACCGGGATCGGGCGGGTTGGCAAAGTCCATGATGTTGGGCAACACCAGTGCTGCTATCCCCTTGCGCTTCCTCAACTCAGCGGCTGCAAGAGTGTTGATGGCCAGGTGACCGACCGACGCCCCCTTCGGAGGGAAGGCCTCATCCAACACGCCGCCGACCGCATTTGGCCAGAACCGGTCTCGCTCCCATGCCAGATCGTGATGGTGAGCCAGTGTCGCGGTTCTTGCGGCAGCAGCGTGCCGGGCAATGGCGAGACCGAGCGGCAGCTGGACGGGAATGGCGGAAGCGTTCTGCGGCATGAGGACGTCGACGCGCTCCTCCTCGACCCAGTTCGCGATCAAGGTTTGAAGTGCACCGGCACGCCGTTCCAGTTCCTCGAGCACCGCGTCCGGACAGGTCGAGGTCTGGAACACCTGAGCGTTCAACTCGTGGTTCTCCGGGGTGTCGAAGTAGGCCTCCGGGTCTTCGAATGCGGGCTCGAACCCCGGCCCGATGCGCCCGCCGAACCATGAGACGCGATAACCCAACGAACGGAGGACATCGGCCACCTTCAGCGACTCGAGCGTCACCCCGTCGAGCCCGGCAAAACGGGTTCCGATCATTCCGATGTGCAACCCGCTCACCCCTCCTCCAATCGGCCGTTGACATTTGACTTCGAACGACGACAATTATGCACCGGAGCGAGCACAGATGCAGATAGACCCGCGCCAACCAATCCCCATCTACTTCCAGCTCAAGACGCTGATCCTGGAGGAAATCCTCGCTGGGACCTACCCGCCGGGATCCCGGCTTCCCACCGAACACGAGCTTTGCGAACGATTGGGTGTCAGCCGGACGCCCGTATCCCGAGCACTTTCCGAACTCGCCGACGAGGGCGTGATACTGCGCAAGCGGCGTTCCGGCAGCTTCGTCAACCCGCACTGGGGGCCTCGCCCGGGGGCACGCGGCGAACTGCGTGTCATCGTTTCCGACAAGGGATTCGAAGATCAGATCGTTGCCGCGGAGCAGCCACCAGTGGGAGCCAACGTGGCCGTGGTGCCTTTCGCAGACCTCCGCCGCACCCTCACCCTTGCAGTCGCCGAAGGGCTTGCGCCTGACCTGGCCGTGATCGATTCAGTTTGGATGAAGGAGATGGGCGAGTCTGGCTTTCTGTGGGACCTCCGCGAGCTCGACGAAGACTGGGTGAATGAGGAACTCTCGCCCGACCTGCTTCCCCCGTTCACTGCTACCGAGCGCGAGCCGGTCTATGGCGCGGTGGCCGAAGCAAATGTGGCAGGGATGTGGTATCGGCGCGACGTTCTCGGCGAGGCCGGGGTTGTCGCACCCACCAGCTGGAACGAGCTAATCACGGTTTCACAGGCCATCGCCGATCATGACCCTTCGATCAATCCCCTGGTCATGCCGGGGGGCACACGCGCCGGCGAAACAACGACGTATTGCCTCCTTGCCCTGCTGGCAACAAACGCGGTCACCGTCTTTGCCGACGGGAGCGTGTCGCTCGACTCGGATGGAACCGTAGAGGCTCTCCGCTTGGTGAGAACCCTGGTGGAGACAAGACTGATGCCACCCGAGGTTGTTGGTTATGAGTGGGATCGAGCGATAGGTCACCTCGCCCGACGCCGGGCTGCGATGAGCTTTGGAGGATCCTATGAGGCCCGCTCCCTTGCGACAGCCAGCGACGTTGCAATCGACGAGCTCGACGACATCTATGGCTTTGTGCCCATGCCGGCCGGACCTCGGGGTCGGGTCGCCAGCGTTGCCGGTGGCATGGCCTACGCCGTCTTCCGCCAAACGAAGCGTCCCCACCTAGCACTGAGCCTGCTCAAGGCGGCGGTCTCGGCCGAATCGCTCGCGCGGCTAGCCCGCTCTACATCGAAGATACCCACGCGTCGATCCGCAGTCGAGATCGTCAGGGACGAGAAACCCTTTGTCGCACAAACGGCCGTCATCCTGGAACAGGCCTTCACGAGGCCGGAGACGGAGATGTATCACCACGTTTCGCTGCAGCTACAGCTCATGCTGGAGCACGTCATCACGTTGCAGCTACCCCCGGCGGCGGCGGCCGGCCGAGCATCTGAGCATATCGGAGCCATCACCGGCATGAAGGTGCACCACGCCGCGCTCTAGGGTCCTCGCCATCGACGCTGATCTCACCTGCCGCGCATGCTTGCCCCGAGTTCCATTGCATGGAACTCGAAGGTGATTTCATCACCCCTTGACCCCACCTGCTGTCAAGCCACCGGTCAGGAATCGCTCGAGGAAGAAGAAGATGATCAGGATGGGCACACTGATGATGACACTGCCCGCCATCAAGAAGGTTCTCGGAACTTCCTGACTGTCCAACTGCTGTAAACCGAGCGGCAATGTCCAGGCATCCGGATTCTCCACGAGGAACAACAATGCAAACAGGAACTCGTTCCAGGCGATCATGAACACATACAAACCCACGCTGGCAATAGCAGGTGCTGCCAGGGGAATGGTGACGAGCCACAGCGCCCGAAGACGCGTGGCCCCGTCGATCCGCGCCGCCTCTTCCAGGTCTGCCGGGATTGTCTGGAAGTAGCCGCTCAACATGTAGAGAGCGAGCGGCAGCGTGCTCGC
>JASJAS010000084.1 GCA_030066875.1 Acidimicrobiia bacterium
AGTTTGGCCATGAGGAACCGAGCGCGGGACGGTCCTTCGGCGCTAATGACGGTATCGAGCGATTCCAACCACTCTCTGGTTTCGTCGGGGTCGGAATCGGGGAGTTGGTGGGTGAATCCATCAATAATCATGCTGCATGGCTCCGTTGCTGTAACGGCGTCGAGGTTACCGATCGTCGCGGCGTTTCGCGACGCATCCCGCCTGCCCGGCCATGAGGCAGCAGTGCGATGGTCCGGCGGATCGGGGAGGTATCGTGGTGGGGTGATCGATCATCTCGTGTATGCAACCAAGGATGTTGACGAGACCATTCGCGCGTTGGCCGATCGTCTCGGGGTCGAAGCTGCGCCGGGGGGCCGTCATCTCGGCTATGGAACCCGCAACGCTCTGCTTTCGTTGGGATCCGGCTGCTATCTCGAGATCATCGGTCCCGACAGCGGACAGCCGCCGCCGCTGGAAGGCTATTGGTACGACATCGACAACATCGATCGGGCTCGGCTGGTGACATGGACGGCACGTCTCGAGCACATTGAGAGAGTGGCCGCTCATGCTCACGCCCAGGGCTACAAGGCGGGGTCGGTCCACCAGGTGTTCCGGGAGACTCCCGACGGTGATCGGTTGTCATGGCGGCTCACCTTTCCCACAGGTGCCGGTGACGGGCTAGTACCCAATCTGATCGAGTGGGATGAGGGCACCCCTCATCCGGCCGATACCGCTCCGGCCGGGGTGCGGCTGCTCGATCTCAGGGGCTATCACCCCGATCCCGATTCCGTCCGACCGATGCTGGCTGCGCTCGGAGTCGAGCTCGAGATCGGGGTCGCCGACGCGCCGCGCCTGGTTGCGTCACTCGAGACCCCCAACGGTCCCGTTGAACTGAGCTGAAACGCAGCTTCGCCGGATGCTGCAGAAGGGTCAGAAGCCCTCACTGCGCGGCCGTCAACCCTCTGCTTCTTCCCGGGGAAGCCACGAATCGGCGTACATTCCCCCTGGGTTCCACAGCATCCAGCCCGCACCGCGTTCTTCGGCCTCGGCAATCCCGGCGAGAACCTGGCTCGAGCTGTAGTAGAACGCCTGCAGCCAGGGTCGCATCACGGCGCTGCCGGCAAGACGGGGAATCCCATCGTCTAGGGCATCGGCCACGACGGGTCCCGGGTGGTCGTTTGGCTTGGGGAACCCGAGCCAGCCATCCGAATAGTGGCTTGGATAGATCATGGGGCTGACGGCATCGACGATCGCCGACACATCCTCTGGTCGCTGCCCGATTCCCTGATCATCGGGGGATGACAGGACGATTGCGAAGATATCGGCTGACAGGGCACAGCCGAGGGGATGGAGACGGGAGCGAGCTTCGGTTAGGAATGCGGCAATCGTCGACACTCGCTGCTCCTCGGTCAGGGGCCTACGGCGCTGCGCCACGGCAGCAGTTTCTCCAGCCGGAAAGCGCACGTAGTCGAACTGGATCTCGTCGAAGCCGATCTCGCATGCCTCGGTTGCCAGCTGCAAGGGGTATTCCCAAGCCTCCTCGATAGTCGGGTCGATCCAGTGCCAAGCCAGTTGGTGGTCGGGACGTTGTCGCGTCCAAGTCTCATCCTCGAAGGTGACTATCCGGGTGATCGTATAGAGGCCTCGTTCCTTCGCCAGGCCGATGAGTTCCACCGGGTCGTATTTGGGATCCACCGACCCGATCTCTGCGGCGAACTCCGAGGCAGACTCGTAGAGCACCTTGCTCGACTCGTCCTTGGTGTCGAAGACCAAGGCGTTGACCATGCTGTTGTCGGCTTGATCCAACAGGGCATCGAACATGGCGCGATCCCGGGCCACGTAGCTGCTGACCCGGAGCGCCCGCACTATTCGGGGCTCGGCGACTATGTCGACGCTCGCCTCACTGCCATCCCAGGCGACAGTCGCCGGCAGCCAGCCGAGCGGCGAGACCTCGATTGGAGCGGGTTCGACACCGGAGAATTCGAATGTACCGTCGTTCGCCGTCGTCGTCCTCGCATCCCCGATCACCACGGTGGCGTCGGCCAGCGGAGCGCCAGCGGGGCTGACCACCGTTCCAGTCAGGTCGTACGTCGGCGGCAGGGTGGTGGTCGTCGTCGTGGTGGTAGTGGTCGGTGTTGTCGTCGTCGTCAGCGGCGGCAACGAAGTGACGACCGGAGGGGGTTCGGTCGTGACGGTGGTTTCGGCGGTCGATGAGTCGCACGAGGCGAGCAACGTCGCGGCTGCCAGCAGCGTCATCAAGGTGAGCGCCATTCGATCCACCATGGGGTGGAAGGCTAACGGGGAGCGGTCGCTTTATGGCCAACCATGACGACCCCGGTGAGCGTCAGTAAGCCGCCGAGGAGGATTGCCGGCGTGATCACCTCGCCCAACAGCACCGCCCCGCCAATCACGCCGATGACTGGTGCGATGTAGGCGGTCAGGGCGACGTTGGCCGCGGTTGTGTGACGCGAGGCGTAGAGGGTGGCCACAAACGGGAGCAGCGTGCTGCCGAGGGCGAGAAGAACCAGTAGCTGCCAAGCGCGCGAATTCAGATCTCCCATTTCGATATCGCGAGCCAGGGCCCCGCCGAGCAGTGCCACGATCGCACCGGATATGAACATCGGTATAGAGAGGGTTGTCGTGTCGTGCAGCGGCGCAAAGCGACGGCTGAGGATCCCGCTGGCGGACCCGAACAGAACCCCCGCCAGCGCCAACCCGCCACCGATCACGGTGTTGCCCGAGCCGTCGGCAATGCCACTGTCGCCGGAGGCGATCAACAGCGTGGTCCCGGCGATTCCGAGAGCTAGGCCGGCGACTTGGGTCCGTTGGAGTGTTTCTCGGAGGAACGCAGCACCCATCGCGGCGGTCACCACAGGTATGAGCGTGATGACCAGGCTCTCTACGCCTGCCGAGATGTAGTTGAGCGATGCAATGAACACGATCGGGGCGAGTCCGATGCGCAGGATTCCTATCAGTGAGCCATGTAGCCAAGCGGCGGCCGTAGGGCGGCGGCGCGTGGCGACACCGAAGAGGACAACGGCAAGAGTCGCAATCGTCGTTCGCACCACGACCACCGTGAAGGTCGAGCCGCCTTCCTGATATACCGCACGTACCCCAACTCCGGCGAGACCCCACCCCAGCGAAGCTGCGCCTAGAACCGCGATGATCTGAGCCCGCATCAATTCCCCGCCGGGTCGGCCGCTTGCCAGGACCACCAGGCGGCGACATGAGCGAGCGCTTCGAGTTTCTCGGCTGCGGTCATCCAGGATGAGGTGATTGCCCGTCTCGTCAGGGCATGCGGATCAGCCCCGTATCGGCCCGCCACCTCGCGCAATTCGGCAGCCACCGAGGTGTGAAAGAAGGTCGGATCGTCCGAATTCACGGTCACGTTGGCTCCGCTGGCGAGGAGTGTGCCCACCGGATGCTCCTCCCAGCCGGCGACAACGCCGGTCCGGATGTTGGATGTCGGGCACACCTCGAGCGGCAGCTGCTCTCGCACCACTCGATCGAGCAGCTCGGCGTCCTCCACGACACGAATACCGTGACCGATGCGTTCCACAGCGAGATTGTCGAGCGCGGCAGCCACGCTGTCCGGCCCGGCAGCCTCTCCGGCGTGTGCGGTGAGACGGAAACCGGCTTCGGCTGCCTTCCCGTAGACGGCAGCGAAGAGCTGGGGTGGATACTTCTGTTCAGAGCCGCCGATCGTTATGCCTCGGATATCGGCTTCGGCGGCAACCTCGCTCACGGCTGCGAGGGTGTCGGTTGCTCGCTCCGGGCCGGTGTCGCGCACCAGATCACAGTTGAGAACGATTTGGGTCCCAACGACCCGGTCCAGTCCCCGTCTGATCGAGGCGGCGATCTCTTGCGGACCGAGACCGTGACGTTCGAAATCGGTTGGCGAGAAGGAAGCTTCGGCGTAGATGATGTTCTGCCGGGCGAGGTCGGCGGCGACGTGTTCTGCGACGAGTTCGAAATCGTCGCTGGTCCGGATGAATCCCGTCATCCACCACCAGGTGTCGATGAAGTGCGCGAAGCTGGTGTACCGCAGATGCTCGACCAACGAGGCCCGATCCGGAACGGCAGGGTCGCCCCCGTAGTGCTCTATCAGTTGCCACAGCGTATTCAGCGGAACGGCACCTTCGAGGTGGAGATGTAGCTCGACCTTGGGGCACAGGTCGAAGCGATCAAGCGAGCTCATGTAGAGCTTCGAGCAGCCGGTCGACCTCGTCTTCGGTCGTATAGTGGAGAAAGCCGATCCGCACCAGCCCACCCTCGGAGCGATCGAGCGCCTGCATCACTTCGACGGCGTAGTAGTCGCCGTCGGTGACGTAAATGGCTCTGTCGGCGAGCTCGGTCGCCAGGCGGCGCGCCGACATTCCCTCGAGTTCGATGGCATACGTCGGAGTGCGGGCAGTCAGGTCATCACTGATTCCGAAGACCGTGACCGAATCCGGCAAGCCCGCGAGAAACTGAGCTCCGAGTTCGATGGCATGGTCCTGGATCGCAGCGTAGGCGGCGGCGAGCCGGTTGCGCCGGCTGTTGTCCTCGACAGCGAGTGAGGCGATGTGATCAACTGCGGCGGTGACCCCGGTGAGTGCCTCGAAGCTTTGGGTCCCAGTCTCCCACTTGCCCGGGCCGGTCGCTGGAGAAGGACGCACCTTGTAGGCGTCGAGCTGTTCGAGGAGCCCCGATCGCCCTGCCATCGCCCCGATATGCGGTCCGAAGAACTTGTAGGCCGAGGCCAGCAGGAAGTCGCAGTTGGTAGCCGCGATGTCGATCAACCCATGGGGTGCGTAGTGGACTGCATCAACGACGATGATGGCCCCGGCGTCATGGGTGATCCGGCTTGCCGCTGCTACGTCGACAATCGTGCCGATCGCGTTGGAGGCGTGGGTAATCGCAACGACCTTCGTGCGTGGACCAACAACATCTGCAAGCTTCTCCAGATCGAGCCGGTACGTCGTGGTGTCGAACGGGACCCATCTCACGGTCGCGCCCCGATCAGCAGCTGCCCGCAGCCAGGGCGCGACGTTGGCATCGTGGTCCAATCTGGTCACTACCACCTCGTCACCAGGTCCCCAGGTGGCGGACAGAGCGCGGCTGAGGGCGAAGTTGAGACTTGTCATGTTCATCCCGAACACGACATAGTCGTCGTGGCGCGTCCCGAAGAGGTCGGATACCGCGGCGCGAGCGGTTTCGTGAGCAAGTTCCGAGTCGCGACTGGCTGCGAAGGCACCTCCGTGATTAGACCCACCGCGTTGGAGGAACGCCGAAATCGAATCGATGACGCTGTGCGGGACCTGGCTGCCCCCGGGGCCGTCGAACCAGGCGACTGTGGTCCCGTTCTCTTCCCGGCGCAGAGCCGGGAACTGCGCCCGAATCGCGGCCGTATTGAGGGCGGTCATCAATCACCTCGAACGTCTCGTTGCAGTGAACGTGATCCTAGGCGGATGGCATCGCGAGATCGGGAGGATCAGTTCCGCCCTCGTGGCCACTTTCGCGGAGCAGGCAGGGCAGATCGGGTCTAGATGCCGCGAAACTCCCAGTGCCACGACTCGTTGGAAATCGGGTACCAGCCGAAGCGGGAAGCGTTCGTGCGCAACCACGTGTATTCGGGGTCGCCAACACCGACGAGATGCCCGTTGGTGATATCCACCGCCAATCCGTTGCCGTGCTCACTCTCGCCCGGTGGCAGCACGTTTGCGGCCTTTTCACCACGCAGATGAGCGTGGTAGGCGCCCTCCTGGACATCCCACGATCTGTAGGTGTCGATGGCGCGTAGATCGATACCGTCCGCCGCAGCCGCGGAGCGCATTTCCTCCCATCCGGCGGCCGCGGGTGGAAGCAGATAGCCGGTTCCATTCCAACCGCCAGAAACCGGAGTGAGGTCGCTCCGGTCTAGTCGCCCGTTGCGCGCCTCGATACCGTTGACTGTGAGGTATTCGCGCAGATCGGCTGACCTGGTTACCGTCCGCGAGCGGGGGGCAAAGATCGGGTTGCTGTTGATTCCGAGCATCACCCCGAGGGTGACCCCCTGGGTAGCAGAGGATCCAACCCCGTGTGCAGATGCGGTTGTCGCTTGCGGAGTCACCACCCAGCTCTCCGTGTCGGCTTTTCGGCCCATTTCGGGATCGAGCCGCGGCGCCTCTTGTTCCAGCTGAGTATCCAGCACCGCGCGAAACCGCCCGGGAACCGCCGGGGCCGCAACACGATGCTGTATTTCCTGGATGCGCGCTTGGATCTCGTTGATGCCGCTCATCCCTGTTCCAGTCGGCGAGCAGTCCCGATTGTTGAGTGTCGGCTGCGTGATGCCATACCCCGCTTTGGGACGGCGCCTCACTAACCTCGTCTCGCGAAATCGAACTGAAGGGATGCTGCGCGATGAAGATCCGGGGGTGGAGCCGCTCCGTTCTCCTCGTCGCGTTTGCGCTGGCAGTGGTGGCGGCAACTCCGCTCGGAGGTGTTGCCCTCGACCCCGGGGGAACCTTCTCCGATGACAACGGGTCGGTGCATGAGGGTTCGATTGAGGCGATTGCTGATGTTGGGATTACGCGGGGGTGTAATCCGCCGGTTAATGACATGTTTTGTCCTGATCAGGCGGTGACTCGGGCGCAGATGGCGACGTTTTTGGTGAGGGCGTTGGATTTGCCGGCTGCGGTTGGTTCGTTTGTGGATACGGCGGGGTCGGTGCATGAGGCGAATATTGGGGCGTTGGCTGCTGCGGGGATCACGGTTGGGTGTAATCCGCCGGTTAATGACATGTTTTGTCCTGATCAGGCGGTGACTCGGGCGCAGATGGCTACCTTCCTCACCAGAGCCCTCAACCTCGACGCATCGCCGCGAGTCGTTGTTACGTCCGCGAAAGACCTGGCCGGGGTCGCCGCCGGAACCGCAGAGGCAGCGGCCGTCGCCGAGCTGACCACACTGTTTGGGCCGCCTACTGCCGATGAAGCGGGCCGCTGTCCCTACTTCCTCCCGAGTGAGAACATGCGCTATGTGCGTTGGGGGTCGCTTATCGCCGCGATCAAGACCGTCGATTCAGGTGACGGGCAGATCGGACTGGTGGGTTGGCGCTACAAGCTGGACGGCAGCGGAGCCGCCGAGCCGGGAGGGCCCCTTGCCGGTCACGTCGAGATGCCGTTTGGTCTCGAGTTGCTGGACCCAATCGGGGATGCCGTAACCGCCGGCGGGGGAGCAATCGAGACAACTCCGTTCGGCTGGACGATTGTCGAGTTTCCGGACTTCACCGTCGAGGCGACCGGCTTGACCATTGACCCGCTGGCCCCCATCGACGGCGTGCAGCAAGGGTTCGGCTTCTCTTGCGAGTGAGGAGAGTCTCGCTAGTAGCGGTAGGTCCAGCTCCAGCTTTCCGACTCTGAGCCGGCGGAATCTGTGATGGTGCGGGTTACCGTGTAGTTCCGACCGCTGGCGATCGTTTCCGTTTGAACCACCCTGGCATCGGCACCGCCTTCAGCGAGCAGTTCGAGCACCGTGCCGTGGGTCGGGGTGAAGTCCCCCAGCAGGCTGCGACCATCATTGTCTCCCCAGAGCTCCACGGTGACCGACGTCCCGGTGTAGTGCGACCGGATCTCGAGCGGGTGGGCGGTGTCGTTGCGGAAGCGCATATCGACGGCTCCGGGGATGAGGGTGGCTTCGATCGCCTGCGGGTAACGAGCGAAGTCGACACTGTGGGGGCGGTGTTCGATCTCGTCGAGGCCTGCATACCAAACGGCGTTGAACAGAGTCGTGGTCGTCTGGCAGTTGCCGCTGTCGACCTGATTGCCGAGCACATCGAGCATGGAGAAAATGTCGCCGGGAAGCAACACTATCCCATCGATCTTGTTGGCTACCTCTTGCACGTAGGCGACCCGGGTTTCGCAGCAGTTGTGGTGGGTCGTGAAGCTGGAGACGAGGTGGAAGGGAGCGTCAGGGGGTTCGATCGGCTCCAGCCCGATCGCCCGTGACAGGAAAGAGGCCATCTGCTCGCGGGTCACGTGATCTCCAGGGCAGAATCGATCGTTGTCCGGCGGGTTACAGCCGATGGTGATGCCGGATGCCGCGATTGCATCGATGTTGGGCCCATGGATCGATTCCGCTGTGTCGTTGAAGGGACTCTCGGGCGGAGCCGGCAAATCGAACGCTCTAGCGAGCATCGACGCCATCTCGGCGCGCGTGATCGGGCGGTTCGGGCAGTACCGGTCGTTGCTCGGAGGGTTGCAGCCCGTCGTGATACCCGCGGCCGCGATCTGGCTGATCGCCTGGTTGTGAACCGATCCCGGGGTATCGACAAACGGATCGTGTGCGGTCTCGCCCAGCTCCAATGCGCGTGCCAGGAATGCCGCCATTTCGGCTCTTGTGATCGCCCGGCCGGGGCAGTAGCGATCGTTGGCGGGCGGATTGCAGCCTTGCGTGATGCCTACTGCGGCCAGGGCTTCGATCGAGCCTTCATGAACACTGTCGTTGTCGTCGACAAAGGATCCGCCGGGGGGTAGTTCAGCAGCGGCGCTGGTTCCGTGGAGGCTCGGAGCGCCGGCCAAGAGGGCGGCAGCGATGAGCAATCCGAGCCAAAGTCGGCCTGGACGCGCTGTAGCGGTCCCTCTCACAGTCTGTCCCTTCGAGATGGAATCAGTCCAGATCCATCGGCAATCCGGCGTCAGAGCTTTAGAGCGTAGTGAGGGGCACCCGACTCGCCGGTTCATACCGGCTTCGACTGGCGAATGCTGTCCGCCTGATGCGGTCCAGGCTATGCAGCCCTGTCGTTCAGCGCCCGAGAGGGCGCGGGAACTCAGTCTGTTTGGTACTTGAAGGACACCTTGAGTTTGGTCCGGTAGGCGACGATCTCGCCGGCCTCATCGAGGTGGATGTCCAGCGCGTCGACCTCGGCGATGCGGAGGTCGCGTAGGGACTTCCGCGCTTCCGAAAGAGCAACAGCGGCTGCTTTCTCCCACGATTCCGAGCTGGTGCCGACCAACTCGATGACCTTGTAGGTGCTCTCCATGACATCTCCCTTCAGCCGGAGTGCGCACCTTTGGATCATCCCCGAAGAAGCGTGTCGGCACAAGGGGCAGATGTCCCAAATACTCGAGGCGGGCCGCCTGAGGATCAGGCGACCCGCCCGGTTGTCTCTCGTCAGGGCTAGGCGGGTGTCTTCTGCTTCTCGAACAGGTGTGCGTTGTGCAGGAAACCGTGCACACTGAACGGTTTCTCCGCCTCATCGTGATGCGGCGGGAACACCAGGTAGGCAGCGACCGCGCCAACCAGACACAGCACCCCGGTAATCGTGAATGCGAGCGGGAAGTTCCCGACATCGCCAAGCCAGCCACCGAGGATTGGGAAGATGATGCCACCGGCGCCGTAGGAGAGGAACACCCACGGATAGTTCTTCCCGACCGATGCGTTGCCGAACTCGTCGGCGGTCAAGGCCGGGAACAGGGCGAAATTGCCGCCGAAGTTGAATCCGATGAGCGTGGCGAACAGGTACAAGCTGTACTCGTTGCCCGCCATCGAGGTGAACAGCAACAGGAACACTCCCTGGCTCGCCGCCATTGTGATCACGGCCTGCTTGCGGCCCATCTTGTCCCCGAGGATTCCCCAGGCCAAGCGCCCGATGCCGTTTGCCAGGCTGAAGAAGACGGCCATGGCGGTACCGGCGATGGCGTCGGCGTTGTCCACAGTGAAGCCGTTGTCGACAAGGGCCTCCGGTGGGTACAGCTTCATCAAGCCGATCGCCATGAGACCGGCACCGGCGCTGACGAGGAACGTCAGCGAGATCAGATGGAACTGCGGTGTGCGCAACATCTCACGCGGGGTGAACTCTTCAGCTCCTTCGCCCATGGCCTGCGGTGCGACGTATCCGTCTGGTAGCCAGCCCTCGGGAGGCATCTTCATCCATAGGCTGCCGATGACCACCAGCACGGCAAAAGCGACGCCGTAGAGCATGAACGTACCGTCGAGCCCGATGGAATCGATCAGTCCACCCCAGGATCCGGCCAGCTTCACCCAGCCCATCGCGCCGAAACCAAAGCCGGCTACGGCAACGCCGGTGATCATCCCTTTCTTGTCGGGGAACCAACGCATTCCGACCGCGATCGGAACAACGTAGGCGAGCCCGATACCGGAGCCACCGATGAGGCCGACACCAATCAGCACCAGCCAGAAGTTGGTGCCCGAGCCGAGCCCGGCGATGACATAGCCGACGCCCAGCGTGATACCACCGGCAAAGGCAAGCCGCTGCGGACCCCAGTCATTCAGCTTGCGGCCGGCGAACACCATGACGATCGCGAACATTGCCAGGCCCAAGGAGAACACGATCTGAGTTCTTGCATTCGTCCAACCGGCATCCTTCAGACCCGGGGTGAACACCGACCAGGCGTATATGGCGCCCAAACACAGCTGAACGAGGAGGGCCCCCAGGACTACTTTCCAACGACTGGCCGTATCGGCCATGACATATCCCTTCAAATGGATTGCTTTGTTTTCACATAAACCGTAAGTCGTATCGGTCCCGCCCGATAGGGTCCATCGGACGACTGATTGGGTCATTGGTCCGGGTGTTCTGGCGCCTCCGAACCGGCGATTTGTTCCCACCCTGTACCATCAGCGCACCTGCTGACGCGAGACTGAATGATCCCGAGAAATGTTGTACTCACCGGCTTCATGGGTACCGGCAAGACGACTGTCGGTCGCATGCTTGCTGCGGAGCTCGGGTATGCCTATGTCGACACCGATGAGGTGATCGAAGCCCGTTTTGGCCCCATCACTGAGATCTTTGCCAGGGGCGGAGAATCCGAGTTCAGGCAACTCGAACGACTGATAGCCCGCGAACTTGCTTCCTCCGCGATGTTTGTGATCGCTACCGGCGGCCGGATGATGCTCGACCCTGTCAACGAGGCGGCGCTCGGAAGCACAGCTCGCGTTTTTTGTCTGGTGGCCTCTGCTGCCGAGATCTTGCGCCGTCTGGGCGAGGAGACGAGGGAACGCCCTCTGCTCGACGTCCCCGATCGTCTCAGCCGGGTCGAAGAGTTGCTCGCCGAACGCGAGGCCGGCTACGCCCGTTTCGAGCAGGTGGAAACCGACGGCTTCACCGCTGAGGAAATCGTTGCCGACCTGATGGGAAGACTCGGGCTCGAGCCCCGCTGAGATTGGGTGGCGACGCTCGATTTCTCGGAAAGCGCCGTCTACCACCAAGATGGCGATCCAACTACGAGAAAGGTCGTTCATGGAGATGCAATACAGGCGATTGGGCCGGGCCGGGATCAAGGTCAGCGTGCTCTCGTTTGGGTCATGGCTGACGTTCGGTAGCCAGCAGGAAATCGCCAGGAGCATCGAATGCATGGGTGCCGCCCATGAGGCCGGGATCAACTTCTTCGACAACGCTGAGGTCTACGCAGCGGGCAAGGCCGAGACGGTAATGGGGCAGGCGATTCGGGAACTGGGGTGGCCCCGACACTCTTATCTGGTCTCGACCAAGTACTTCTGGGGGATCCATCGCGACACACCGAACGCCTTCCTCACCCTCAATCGCAAGTACCTGATGGAATCCATCGACAAGTCGCTGGAGCGCTTGCAGCTGGATCATGTTGATCTCGTGTACTGCCATCGCCCCGATCCGGAGACACCGATCGAGGAGACAGTCTGGGCCATGTCGGACATCGTGGCGTCGGGGAGGGCTCTGTACTGGGGTACATCTGAGTGGTCGGCAGACGAGATCCGGGCCGCCTGGTTGATTGCCGAGCAGCATCACTTGCGCAAGCCGGTGGTGGAACAACCCGAATACAACCTCTTCAACCGCAGCAAGGTCGAGAAGGAGTTCTCCAGGCTGTACGACGACATCGGACTGGGACTGACGACGTGGAGTCCGCTGGCGTCGGGCCTGTTGACCGGGAAGTATGCGGACGGGATCCCGGAGGGGAGCCGTGGCGAGAGTGTTGAGTGGCTCCGGGAAATGCTCACCGACAGGGATGCCAACGCCAAGGTCGAGGACCTCAAATTGGTAGCCGACGAGATAGGCTGCACGCCTGCCCAGCTGGCGGTTGCGTGGACGGCGTCGAACCCGAATGTGAGCAGCGTGATTCTCGGGGCGAGCCGCGTCGAGCAGCTTCAAGAGAACCTAAAGGCGCTCGAAGTCATGGGGCAACTGACCGAGGCCCATAAGGCCCGGATCGATACGATCTTTGCGTGACTCAGTGCATCCCGGATGATTCGTAACTGGGTCTGGACGCGGCCTGCCTCTTGGCCCAAGGGGCCAAAAGGCAACCTGTTTGGAATCTTTGATTCCAAACAGGCGGGAACCGAAAAGGGGTCGCCATCGACTCTGTAGCTGTCGTGCGAAGGTCGATACAGACGCTGGTTGTTGCCATGATGCTGCTTAGCCTCGGAGCTTGCGGCGCCGCCGAGCCGGACAGGCACCTCTCGGCTGAGGCTGCTGCGGGGCGTGACATTGCTTTGTCTCGAGGTTGCTCCGCCTGCCACGGTGACAACGGCGAAGGCGGTGTAGGCCCGGCTTGGGTGGGGCTTGCCGGGAGTACAGTCGTGTTGGAGGGTGGCCGGGCGGTCGTGGCCGACACCGACTATCTGCGTCGTTCGATCGTCGATCCCGAGGCCGAGGTCGTTGCGGGGACGACGCTGACCATGCCGGTCTCAGTCTTGACCGATGACGAGGTGATGGCATTGATCGCTTACATCGAAGAGCTTCGATGAGACGACTACTACTCGTGTTAGTGGTTGCCGCTTTGGCGGCTGTTGCGTGCTCGTCAGAGCCGCAAGAGCTGTCCGGATTCGTCCGCAGCCCTTTGCCCGATGTGTCCGCCGCGTCGCTCCCCGACGTGAGCGATGATGGAGTTGCCTTGCCTATGCAGGCCCCACCCGGCGAGATCCTGGTTCTCTACTTCGGCTACACGGCTTGTCCCGACGTGTGTCCGACGACGCTGGCGGATGTCCGCTCGGCGTTGCGGCGCATGGGCAGTGAAGCCGAGAAGATCAGGCTGGCGATGACGACCATCGACCCCGATCGCGATACCGACGAGGTCATTACCGGGTACGTCCAATCATTCGTATCGGGGGCGCACGCCCTGCGAACCGACAACCAGGACGAGCTGCGGGGGTTTGCTGATGTCTTTGGCGCAGATTATGGAGTGTCGGTGAGTGAAGACGGTGACTACGAGGTCTTTCACACTGCGCACCTATATGCAATCGACGATGAGGGATTGCTCCGTGTGACCTGGCCTTTCGGCACGGATCCCGAAAGCATCTCCGCGGACTTGGCCCTATTGCTGGAGGCCGGGTAGTGAATCGGTACGCCGGATTGCTGTTTGCTTTGATCGGGGTGTTGGCGGCATGTGGTTCGGGCGACCCGGAACCGTTGGTTCGTGAGGATTCCTCCGTCGACGCTGCGGACTACTCCTACACCATTCCCGCCGGATCAGGTGAAGCGCTCGATCGGGGAGAGCCGCTGGAGATCCTGCCGCAGACACTCGAGGTTCGAGTCGGTGAGGTGTTCGAGATGGTCAACGAGGACGACCGCGGGCATCTGGTCGGACCGTTCTTCGTGGGTGCCGGGGAGACCCTTCGGCAGCGGTTCAATGCGCCCGGGCAGTTCATTGGAGCGTGCACGGTCCACCCGTCGGGGGAGTTCGTCCTGACCGTGATCGAATGAAACGCGGCGTTCCGGCTGTTTTGGCCGGGTTGCTGTGGGCGCTGCTCAGTGTTGCGCCTGCACTGGCAGACCCCCCAGGGCCGACCGATTACCTCAGCGAAGTCGTGCAGATTTATCCGCCGATGCCCGGTATCGAGGTGGAAGTGATCGGAGGAGACTCCTTCGTGAAGCTGCGGGTTGCCGAAGGCATCGGGGTGGTGGAGGTTGTCGGCTACCAAGGCGAGCCGTATCTGCGCTTCCTGGCAGACGGAACGGTCGAAGAGAACCAGCGATCGCCCTCCAAGTACCTCAATGAGGAGCGCTACGGTCGGACGGTGCCGCCAGAGGCCGACGCCGCAGCTGATCCGGAATGGCGAGTCGTAGCTTCAGATCGCGCCTACGCATGGCATGACCATCGGACGCATTGGATGAATCCCCTGCCACCACCGGGCCTTGGTCCCGGCGACCGGGTGGCCGAAGGCGTCGTTCCCTTGCTGGTCGACGGTGTAGCCGTCGACGTGACCGTGGTCTCTGTCTGGCAGCGACCCCCGGCTCGGATTGCGGTCATCGCCGGCTTCCTCACCGGGTTGGTAGTTGCAGTGACTGCGTGGGTTGTTGACCGAAATCGACTTGGGACAATCGTGTTGAGTCTGGCCGCAGCTGCATCCAGCGTCGGAATCGTGGCATACCTTTCAGTGCCAGCCGAGACCGCTCCTCCGTGGAGCCTCTGGGCACTTCCGGTAACAGCCGCCCTCTGCGCTGGCCTAGTTGTTGTCTCCGGAGACTGGGTGGAGTTCGTAGCTAGACAGCGGACAACGCTCGTGCTGATCGGTGCGCTAGAACTGGCTGCTTGGGGAGTGATTCACTGGAGTTGGCTTTGGCCGGCGATCCTACCGACGGCGCTGCCCAACTGGCTCGACAGGTTTGTAGCGGCGGCGGTCCTGATCGGCGCGCTCGGCGCAACCGCAAGGGTCGTTACGACCGCAAGTGGCCGATTACGTTAGGCAATCGGCTGAACATCACGGTGCTTCTTCCCGCACCTCCACCTCGACGACTTTCTCTCCGGCATTCTGGAACTGAAGAGTCACATCAAACTTCTGCCCGATCTCGAGCGGAGTGGCGACGTTCATCAACATGATGTGATAGCCGCCGGGTTTCAGATTCACGGTGGTCCCGGCCGGAAGGGCAATCTCGCCTACCTCCTGCATCTTCATCGCGTCGTCCACCATCACCACTTCGTGGATCTCAACCATTGCCGCAATGCTGCTGTCGACGGATGCGCCAACTAGGCGGTCATCCTCGCCGGCTTCCAGGTCCATGTAGACGGCACCGGCGGTAGCCATGGCGGGGCTATTGCGAGCCCACGGCTTCTCAACGGAAACGCCGCTGTCGTCGCCACAGCCGGCTACCAGCAGGCCGAAAGCGACAAACAGGACAGTTGTCTTCCTCACTCGATCCTCCGCGTGCGCTCGGATGTGCTTCCAACTAGTTGTCGAAAAGGGAGCCGTGCTGGTTCCCGCCGGGTCAGGCGTTGCGTACTGCAGGCAAACCGCCGCCCGCAAGCAGCTGCTGGCGGGCTCGTGCGACACGCGATCGAATGGTGCCCACCGGGCATCCTGATACCAGGGCCGCCTCCTCGTACGAGAGACCGACCAACTGAGTCAGAACGAAGGCGGCACGTCGATCCTCATCGAGGATCGAAAGCAACTCGTCGACTTCCACCCAGTGGGGATCGTTGTGATTGGTACTCGCCAGATCAGTCTTCAGCCGGGTGGCGAGGCGGCGGCTCTTCACCTCGCTTCTCGTGGCGTCGGCGCACACCCTGCGGGCGATCGAAAGCAGCCAAGCGCGTGCTGATCCATCGCCGCGGTAGCGGTGGATGGCGGCCAGGGCCCGGGCATACGTCTCCTGAGCGAGGTCTTCGGGATCGGACGGCTTGCCCAAGTACCGGCACAGACCGAGGACGTCCGGCAGGGTTTCTGTGACGAAGTCATCCAGGGCACGCCGATCTCCGGCCTTGGCTCGCAACGCTGTGACGGTGAGTCGATCCACTGCGGTAGTCAACCACGCTGGAACTGAAACCCCCAAGCCTGCGACTATGTCTGCGTGGATTGTGACGCTGCCCGGGCGGGCATTTCGGTCGTTCTGGACGACGAGGTGGAGCCGTCAGCCGAGCTGCAACGACATCTCGAGGCTTGCGCCGAGTGCCGCGCCTGGCAGGATCGTGCCCACCAACTGCGTCGCAGCACGCTGCGTCCGGTGACTGACCAACCGCCCCCGGATATCGGAGTTCGCTTGCCGGACCGTTTCCGCCTGCACAGGTGGCTGCGATTTGCGCTGGCGTGGGCGGGCGTGCTCCTCATTGCCTGGAATCTCGTCGACATGTTTGCGCCCGGATCTGGGACCGCGATCCATCTGGAGCGTCATCAGGCGGCGTTCGGTGTGGCCCTCGGGCTGGCGTTCTTGTTCGTGGCCTGGCGGCCCGACCGAGCCTATGGGATGGTTCCGTTTGCGGCCACGTTCACGCTGGCGCTGAGCATCTCGGCGATCATCGATCTCGTCAACGGTGCCAGCACCCTCGTGCGAGAGTCTCCCCATCTGGTGGAGCTCGCCGGACTGGCGATGCTGTGGGTGCTCGGGGCGGCGGCCGGGCCGGGGAGAGACCGGCCATCGGCACAGCGCTAGCGGTGTTCGACCGGCGTTGCCGTGGTCAACCGTGTTCCGCTTTCGAGGAGCACGACTAGATCGAGCATCTCGCCTTCTCGGAATGGTGCGTCGAGACCGATGCACATCACGTGGAGCCCGGCGGGTGCCATGATCAAGCGACCTCCCGCAGGGACCACCATCGCATCGGGCTCTGCCAACCGCATTCGCATGATCCGGTCATCGTCGATTGTGGTGTTGTGTAGCTCGATAGCATCGCACCGGTCCATCTCGACATCGATCAGCCGGTCGTTGGCATCGGTGCCGTTATCGATCTCGAGATAGATCGCGGCAGCCGGCGCGTTTGGCGGTGTCGACGGTGCCCACGAGTCGGTCACTTCGATTACGCCGCTGCTCCCGCCGCCGCAGGCTCCAAGTAGGGGGATGATCAACAGCGCGGCAACCGCCATCCGAGCTGTCATCTGCTCATTCCGGGGTCACATAGGCGGCGGTCAAGCCACCGTCGACGAGGAACTCCGTTCCGGTGACGTACGAAGACTCGTCGGAAGCCAGGAACAGGGCGGCGTCTGCCATTTCCCGCGCCTCGCCGAACCGGCCCATCGGGACATGGACCAAGCGGCGCTGCCGCTTCTCCTCGGTGTCGAGGAACTTCATGAGCAACTCCGTGCGGAGCGGTCCGGGACACAAGGCATTCACCCGCACCCCCTGACGCGCATGAACCACCGCGAGTTCACGGGTTAGCGCCAGTACGGCGCCTTTCGATGCGGTATACGCCAGCTGAGGTGTGGCGGCGCCGACGACGGCAACAAAAGACGCGGTGTTTATCACCGAGCCTCCGCCGGAACGGAGAATCGCCGGTATCCCGTATTTGCAGCCGAGGTACACGCCCTTGGCATTCACCTCCATAGTCCTGTCCCACACGCCCTCGTCGGTTGAGATTGCATCCCCGTCATCGGACAGCATGATCCCAGCGTTGTTGAAGAGGACGTCGAGCCGGCCGAATGTTTGCTCGGTCATCGCGACCATATGCTCACAGCCGGGCGCAGTCGACACATCTGCGATGACCGGCACTGCGCGGCCGCCGGCGTCGGCTATCTCGGCGACGAGCGCGGTGACCGCCGCCTCGTTGAGATCAACCGCCGCAACCGCCGCGCCCTGCTCGGCAAACAGCAAGGCGGTCTCGCGGCCGATGCCGCTGGCAGCGCCGGTGATCAGCGCAACTTTGTTTCCCAGTCGCATGGTCACCTTCCTCAGTTCCTCAGATTCGTTCGAAGTAGCGTTGCCTCTCCCAATCCGTGACGGCGTTATCGAAAGCCCTCTGTTCCTCGGAGAAGAAGTGGCAATAGTGTTCGTGGACCTCGGCGCCGAACGCTTGCTTGGCAAAGCTGCTCTTAGTGAACAGCTCCAAGCCATCGCGTAGGGTACGCGGGACGCGGGGCAACTCTCGCGCCGCATAGACATCACCATCGAAGATGTCCGGCGGCTCGATCCGGTTCTGGATTCCGTCCATTCCGGCGGCGAGCATTGCGGCGTAGGCCAAATATGGATTGACGTCTGCTCCCGGAACCCGGCATTCGATTCGCAGGCTGGGACCGTTTCCGACGATGCGGAATCCGGCGGTGCGGTTGTCGTGGCTCCACGCCAGTCGAGTCGGTGCCCAGGATCCGTCTTGGAACCGCTTGTAGGAGTTGACCGTTGGAGCGAAGAACGGAATCAGCTCGGGCATCTTGTCGATCCAGCCCCCGAGGAACCAGCGGAACTCGTCGGAGACCAGCAACGGTGGCAGCGAGACCTCACCGGGAAAGACGTTGCTGTCACCGTGCCACAGGCTCACGTGGATATGGCAACTCGACCCGGCCTCGACGGCATCGGGCTTAGCCATGAAAGTGACGGCGATCCCCATCTGGTCGGCGACCTCCTTCATGCATTGTTTCATCAGGACGTGCCGGTCTGCCATGTCGAGGATCTCCGCGTACCGGATGTTCATTTCGTGCTGGCCCCGGCCCCACTCGCCCTTCGAGGTCTCAACGGGAATCCCCGACCGGCTGAGATGGCGCCGGATCGACCGGTTGTACGGCTCCTCCCTGGCTCCCTGGAGCAGGTGGTAGTCCTCGATGTACCAACCGACGGGGCGCAACCCCGCGTAGCCGGACTCGGCCGCCGTCCGGTAGTCGTCCTCGTAGATGAAGTACTCCAGTTCGGAGGCTGCCTTGGCGGAATAGCCCATTGCGGCGGCTCCTTGCAGCTGGTTGCGCAGGATCGAGCGAGGTGCCACCGGCACCAACGCTCCAGTGAGCTCATCCTCTACATCGCATAGTGCAATCGCCGTGCCGGGCAACCAATCGGCGACGCGCAGGGTGCTCAAGTCGGGGACCATGTGGAAATCCCCGTATCCCTTTTCCCAGTTGGCGTAGGAGTATCCGGGAACGGGCTCCATCTCCATGTCGACGGTCAGCAGATAGTTGCAGGCGTGGCTGCCATGAGACTGGACGTCGCTGAGGAAGTGCTCCGCGTCGTAGCGCTTGCCGTGGAGCCGTCCGTAGTGGTCGGTGAATCCGAGGACTACAGTGTCGATCTCGTCGGCGTCGACCCGACTCTGCAACTGCTCGATGGTGATCAAGCCGCGCATTGCGCTCCTCTCGGGTTGGCTGCTATTTCGTCTGGCCGATAACAAATCCGCTCATGAGCGGTTTCTGCAGGAGTAGAACACATTTGCCGGTGGAATCGACGCGATCATCGCTGCCAGCATGAGCGGCGACTCTAGCTTCCAGCGTTGACGGGAACACATCCGCCTATGGTTCGGGGTGATCAGAGGGGGTGGCGATGTCCGCAACGGTCGGCAAGAGGTTGCTGTTTGTCGGGCTGCTCACACTCGACGTCGCCCAGCTAACGGAGGCTTTGCCTGAGGCGGGCGACAAACAGACGGCAGAGATGGCCTACATGGATGTTGGCGGTCCGGCGGCCAACGCCGCCGTCACCGCGGCACAGCTAGACGGGGCCGCAGTTGCCCTGCACACGGTGGTGGGGAGCGGCGATCTCGCCGACTACGCCCGTCGTGAGCTCGTTCGGCACCGGGTGGAGGTGATCGACCACGCCCCCGATGCCGCGATTCCGCTCGCCAGCATTTGGATCAGTGCCGGCGGTGAGCGCACCATCCTGGCCACTAACAACGCCCATCTGGTGTTGCAGCCGAAAGGGGGGTTACTGCCCGCAGAAGCAGTGGCGGTGCTGCTCGATGGTCACTACCCGGATCTTGCGAAAGCCGTCGCTCGCGAGGCGGTCGATGCCGGGATTCCGGTGGTGCTCGATTGCGGCCGGTGGCGGCCGATTCACGATGAACTGCTCCCGCTCGCTACCGACATCATCATGTGTGAAGGCTTTGCCCCTCCCGGTATCGACGCCGGCTCCGACGAAGAACGGGTGAGCGCCATCGCCGAGGCATGGAACCCGTCCCTGTGTGCGATGACGCGCGGTCCGCGGGACGTCGTGTATGCCTTGGGTGGTGAGGTGTACCGCATCGCGGTGCCTCGTGTCGAGGTAGTCGACACGACCGGCGCCGGTGACGTCTTTCACGGCGCGTACATGCACTACCACTTCGTGGCGGGACTCAGTTCGCGAGATGCCCTGACCGCAGCCGCCAGTGCGGCCAGCACCTCATGCAGCCACCTCGGGGTTCGTGGAGCCGCTACAGGTTGAGCGCTCGCCGGAGGAAGGCGGCCATTTGACCGCGGGTGACCGTGTTGTCGGGGCAGTAGCGGTCGTTGATTGGTGGGTTGCAGCCGCGGGTGACTCCTGCGGTGCCGAGTCTGTTGATGTCGTCTTCGAAGGTGGTTCCGTTGTCGTCGTTGAAGAGGTCGCCGCTGCTGGCGGTGTAACCGAGGGCGCGGACGAGGAAGGCGGCCATTTGACCGCGGGTGACCGTGTTGAGCGGGCAGTAGCGGTCGTTCGCCGGCGGATTGCAGCCCCGGGTGATCCCGGCGCGCGCCAGCCGTGTGATGTCGTCCTTGAACGCAGACGTGGTCGTGTCGACGAAGTTGGTCGTGGCAACCGTGAGCTGCGGACCATCGGTCGACCACGGACCCGCTCCAGCGCGGCCTTCGACCTTGAACGTGTACGGGGTCTCCACCATCAAGCCGCTGACCTGGCGGCTCTGCGTCGATGTCGGGACGGTTGCCACGAGGGCCCCGTCCTGGAAGATCCCGTACTGGGTGAAGGCGGCCCCGACGATGGCGCCGCTCCAATCGAGCTGCATCGCAAACGGGGTGATGCTGCTGGCCAGCAGACTGCTGCTCTGGGACCAGCCGGCTCCCGGCCGAACCGTGAAATCGACCCGGTCGGTCATGACGGCGCCTCGCGCCGCGTTGTCGCGGACGAAACTCGTGTTGTCGACCGCTACCGCCGACACCGTGTATGGCTGTGCCGGTGCCGCCAGAGTGGCCAGGTCAAGCGTTGTGCCGGTGGCGCCGGGAATCGGAGTGCCGTCGAGCAGCCATTGGACCCCTACGGGGGTGACACCTGGGATGAGATTCAGGCTGAGTTGCTCGGATCCGTTGTACTCCGATCCGGAAGGCGACCAGCCGTCGATCACATCGATGAACTCGTAGAACGAGATCACCAGGGCCTCGATCGAAGGCAGGTTGAAGGTTGGTGCGACGGTGCTCCGCATGAGCGAGTCGGTGGTGGGCCGGTAGGCACCGTACTGGTTGTAGTAGGCGCCCTCGTAGGTGCCGATCAGCCCCCCGTAGGCGGCGTTGTTGGTACCCAGCCAGTCAGCCCATTTCGTGTCGGCCGCAGCCATGGCCGTTGCGTCGAGTATCGACACATTGGGCTCGTCGAGTTCCGGCCCTGTGTACGTTGCCCCATCGGCGTAGTCGTACTCGTCCCCCAGATCGGCCGCCGAATGTCCCATTTCGTGAACCATGATCGGGTGGGCAGATATCGACTCGCCCGCCACCGTCACGATGCGGGGGTAGCCCGCGCCCGCATGAGCAGTGGAGTTGGCAACTGCAATGATCAGATCGACCGCAGGCGCCTGGGCGGCGAAGGCTTCCGCCTTGGCGGTGTCGATGCAGAGGCGACGTTCCAGGCCCTGACACCACAGCTCGCCGTCGAGTGCGGTGTCCCGATAGATGCCGAACACCGGGTCGTGGTCTATGCCGGAATCGTTGGAGACAACATCGACCCGGTGGAGGTTGAAGGCGTTCTGGTAGGTCGTGAATGGCTCGTAGCCGAAGAGCACTGCGGCGAGATCGTCGACCGTATCGGCGTAGGCCCCCAATTCTGCGACGGTGTACCCATCTCCGACGAACAC
This sequence comes from Acidimicrobiia bacterium, assembly GCA_030066875.1. Taxonomy (GTDB): domain Bacteria; phylum Actinomycetota; class Acidimicrobiia; order Spongiisociales; family UBA5794; genus JAAETI01. The sequence goes on from JASJAS010000084.1 coordinate 21,588, forward strand.
GATGTCGACCCGGTTCGTTGTCGGCCCCGTCACATTGAGGGGGGCGACTGAGCTGGGGGTCGCGATCGCGCTCGGCTGGATCTTGGGCGGGGCGACTCGCGCGGTTCCCCCGTCCAGGGCACCGGTGGCGTCGAAGTAGTCGAAGTAGACAACCTCGGTCGGCATCGCGGCCGCTCTGGTGTTCCCGTTGGCGTCGCCGGCTCCGCTTCCGGCGGCCGGAATCAGTAGTAACGCAGCAAGCACGAGTTGCCATGTCTTGTTCCAGGGTCGCACGATGCCTCCCGTCGGAGTTAGCCGCTTTCGTAGATGGTGATGTTGCTGAAGGTGGATTGTCCTGTTGGTGAGCCGACGTCGTGGTCGTTGGTGAAGAACAGGTTGACAAAGCTACCGGTGTAGAACTGTCCCACCGGAATCGTGTAGTGGA
>JASJAS010000085.1 GCA_030066875.1 Acidimicrobiia bacterium
AGGTAAAAAAGTCGCACCGCACCCGGGGTGTATTTCTCGATGCCCTCGACGAGGTCGATGACGTGCCCCGTCGACTTCGACATCTTCTCTCCGGACAGATTGAGGAGACCGTTGTGCATCCAGTAGTTCACAAACGGCTCGTGCCCGGCCGCTTCGGCCTGGGCGATCTCGTTCTCGTGATGGGGGAAGACCAGATCGTGCCCACCACCGTGGATGTCGAAACCGACGCCCAGGTACCTGTGGGCCATCGCTGAACATTCGATGTGCCAGCCGGGACGTCCCGGACCCCACGGTGAATCCCAGCTCGGTTCACCTGGTTTGGCCGCCTTCCAGACTGCGAAATCCAGAGGATCCCGCTTCTGCTCGCCGGGTTCGATCCGTTCCCCGCTGCGGAGATCATCGATATTGCGACCCGAGAGTTTGCCGTACTCGGGGAAGCTGCGAACGATGAAGTAGACGTCACCATCCGCTTCGTAGGCATGGCCCCGGGCAAGCAGCGCTTCGATCATCTCGATCATCTCGGGGATGTGCACAGTTGCTCGCGGTTCGATATCCGGAGGGGCGACGTTCAGCTGTTCATACGCCCACTTGAACGCCGCATCGGCCATCTCCACGACCTCGTCGGTGGTGATCCCTTGCTCGTTGGCGGCGGCGATGATCTTGTCATCAACGTCGGTGATGTTGCGCACATAGGTGACTTCGTAGCCGAGCCACTCGAAATAGCGACGGACGACATCGAAGACGACCGCGTAGCGGCCGTGACCGACGTGCGGCTGCGACTGCACGGTGGCCCCACAAACGTACATACCGACTTTGCCCGCGTCGCGGGGCACGAAGTCCTGCAGTGTGCGTCCGAGGGTGTTGAAGATGCGCATGGCAGCAGATGGTATCAGCGCCACAGTAACGTTGAGCAACCAACCCGGAGACAAGGTGATCGACCCAACACCCAGCACGCGTCCCCTGGTTCTGGGCCACCGGGGTGCGTCTGCTCACGCCGGTGACAACACGATCGAGGCGTTCGAGTTGGCCGTGGCCCATGGCGCCGACGGTGTCGAACTCGATGTGCGCTTCACTGCCGACGACGTGGTGGTTCTGCACCACGACCCCGACATCGGCGAGATGGGTCCGCTGATCCACCACGAGTTCACAGCGCTGCGGCGAACCCACCCAGAGATCCCCACCCTCGACGAGGCTCTAGACGTCTTGGTCGACCTGATCATCAACGTAGAGATCAAGAACTCCCCGATGGAAGTCGACTACGACCCGACCCATCGAATGGCGGAAACCGTCGCTCGGTGGGTGGCTCGACACGATATCCACGACCGGGTCATCGTCACCTCATTCAATCCGTCCACGAGCGCTGCGGTGCGGGAGGCGGACGGATCGCTCACCACCGGTCAGCTGGTTCCGGACGGATTCGACATCGTCCAAAGCCTGGAAGCGATCGCTTCGGCAGGCCATCGCTGGATCGCTCCGTGGGTAGGCGATGTGACCGGCGACGCCACGGCGGTGGTCGAGGCAGCCCATGCAGTTGGGCTGAGTGTGGTCGTGTGGACCGTTGACGAACCGGGAGACATTGGGGCGCTGGCTCGGGCCGACGTCGATGCCCTCATCTCGAATGACCCGCGAGCCACCCTCCGGTTGGTGGAGTCGCTCCGGAGACCCGGCTAGTTCAACACGGCTACGGCGACGGCGGCGACACCCTCATCGCTACCGAGATAGCCCATGCCATCTGTGGTTGTCGCCTTGACCGATACCCGATCCGGAGGTAGCTCGAGCACCTCGGCGAGGCCGCGCCGCATTGCTTCGCGATGCGGTGCGATGCGCACGGATTGGGCAATCACCGTGACATCCACACTGTCGACCAGCAGTCCGGCCTCCCGTGCCATCTCGACAATCCGGCTCAGAATTCCGACGGAATCGGCGCCCTGCCACTGTTCGTCGCTCGACGGGAAATGAGTCCCGAGATCACCCAGAGCCGCGGCTCCCAGAATGGCGTCGCCTACCGCATGCAATGCGACATCGCCATCGGAGGTTGCGATGAGGCCTCGATCCTCAGCTACGACGACCCCAGCAATCGTCATGGGCCCGTCCGACCCTATGCGGTGGGCGTCGAAGCCCCAGCCGATCCTCACCCGCCGTCCTCGCCGACCACGAGAGCGCGCACGACTGCCAGATCCTCGGGGAAGGTGACTTTGATGTTGCGTGGGTCACCGGGGATGACCACCACCCTGCCTCCGTTTTCTTCGATCATCCCGGCGTCGTCGGTGTAGCTGCCTTCGAGAGCCGCATGGGCAGCGCGTAGCGCTTTGGCCGCAAAGCCCTGCGGCGTCTGCACCGCAACACAGTGGTCACGAGGCAGAGTGCGCGATACCACGTCCTTGTCGTCCACCTCTTTCAGGGTGTCGCGCACGGGCACCGCGGGGACAACGCCGTCGACGTCACGAGTCAGCAGAGTCTCGATGAGCGCTTTGACCATCCGCTTGTTGGCCAGGGGGCGCGCCGCGTCGTGGACCACGACATAATCAACGTCGTCGGGGATCTCAGAGAGTCCGGCAGCCACCGAGTCGCGTCGCCGATTGCCACCCGGGACACCACCAGGTACCGGACCAACAACGATGACGTGGCTGACCCCGGCGTCTACCAGGGTGTCGCGACCCCAAACCCAGAGTGGTTTGCCGTCGAGTTCCATGGAGTGCTTGGGGCCGCCAAAGCGGGTACCGGTTCCCCCGGCCACAACGATTCCCCATACCGAGGCTGCATCTTGAGGAACGCTCACACTTCCTCCGGTATGTCGACCTTGGGAAGCGCCCTGTCGAGTCGCTTCACAGCTTCTTCTTCCTCAAGATTAAGCGCAAAACGCAGTTCGGAGATGATGATTAGCCGAGCCTTGGCCAGCATTCGCTTCAACGCCGGAGAAATCCCTTTGACCTGCTGGGCATAGGTGAGATCGCGCACGACTTCGGCGACCTGAAAGATGTCGCCGCTGTTTATCTTCTCCGTCAGCAGCTTGTACCAACGGCTCCAGTTCTTGCCGGCTTCCTGGGGATCTTCCTTGAAGGTACGAAAGACCTGACGCGCCTTGTTCTGTGAGATGACCGGCCGCACCCCCAACTCAACGGCCTTGCCCACGGGCACACGAACGGTCAGTTGGTCGGTAGCGATCTCGAGAACGAAGTACTCCAGCTTCTCGCCGTCAAAGTCGATTCGCTCCCGTTTGATGATGGTGGCTGCGCCGTGGTGCGGGTACACGACGTAGTCACCCACGGAGAATGGGCTCTGCACCTTCTTGGCGCGCCGGGCCGGGGCCTTCGCAGCCGGGGCCTTCGCAGCCGGGGCCTTCGCAGCCGGGGCCTTCTTGGCCGGCGCCTTCTTGGCCGCAGTCTTCTTCGCCGGCGCCTTCTTGGCCGCAGTCTTCTTCGCCGGCGTCTTCTTGGCGGCGGTCTTCTTGGCTGCAGCCGTGGTCTTCTTCGCCGGTGCCTTCTTCGCAGAAGTCTTCTTGGCTGCAGCCGTGGTCTTCTTCGCCGGCGCCTTCTTGGCCGCAGTCTTCTTGGCTGCAGCCGTCGTCTTCTTCGCCGGCGCCTTCTTGGCCGGCGTCTTCTTAGCAGCAGTCTTCTTGGCGGGCGTGGTCGCCCGCTTCGCTGTAGAGGCCTTCGATGTCGTCTTCTTGTTGGTCACACTTCGCCCGGGTTGATGGACCGCGCATTGTAACTGGATGTGATTTCCCTATCGGCTGTCGGAATCGCCTTCGCGGTCAGGCGTCACCGAGTTCGATCATCCGATCGAAAAACCTGCGCAGCTGCTGAGCGCGAGTTCGACCCACGCCCTCGACCTTCTCCAGATCAGCAACGCTGGCATGAAGCATCCGCTGGAAGCCGCGGAAGTGGCTTACCAGGCTCTGCCGCACAGCATCGGGGAGCCGGGGAACCCGGGTCAGAGCTCGAATGCCACGCGGTTCCATGCCCTCCTCGATCTCGGGGAAACCAAGGGCAGCGGCGAGGGCAGACAAGTCATGGAGTTCATCGGTGGCGATGTCGCTGAGCCTGTCGAACACCGACCTCTTTCCCCGTCGCTTTCGATAGTCAGCAAAGACATTGTCCGCCAACTCGTCAACGCCTTCGATGAGATCGGTCGCCTGGATGGTGATCAGCTTGGCTTCGCCGCCAAGGGCCACCAGGGTCCGTTCGATCTCGGCAAACATCCGCTTGACCAGCGTTGCCCTGGCCAGGACCAGCAGGACGTCGCGGGTGGAAACCACGTCGTCGACCTCCGCTCGGCTGAGACGATCCTCTGCGGATTGCAGCCGGCGCCGCAGCCGCTCCAGCGAGTTCAGTGAGTTGTTGGCACTGGCCAGCAAATCGGAGGGTCGGGCCAGTTCATAGCGACGCCCATCCCGGTACACGACCGCGGTGCGCCAGCTCTCCTCGCTCACCGCCAGAACGTCGTCGCCTGTTTGAAGCGCAAGCCGCTCAGCCGTGCGGAACCGGGTGCCGGTTTCGTAGGTCTCGATGTCGGGGTCGGGGATGAAGTGAACGTTGGCTCGAGTAATCAGATTCCGCTCGTCGTCAACGACGATTCCCCCGTCCATCTTCGACAGTTCCGCCAAGCGTTGCGCGGTGAAAGTGGTCTCCTCGAGGAAGAACCCTCCGCTGCAAACTGCATCCAAAGTGGGCCCCGATCCGATGACGATCAGGGCTCCCGTGCCCTGGGCGTGAATCAGTTCGACTGCGATACGAAGCGGCGTGCCCGGCGCGAATCGGCGGAGCACGTCATAGGAGTCGGGAGCCCGAGAAACCATCACGGCGAGGCTAGCCGATAACCATCCGTGCGCGGTGTTTCTGCCAGACGCGCCTGCCGTCGCCTCAGTGATCGACAGCAGGAACGACAAGGCCGGCCGTTCGCAGGGCCTCCCCGATGGTGTTGACACCTCCCGCGCCCGGCCGAATCAGCAGTTCCGGCTCGAAGCGACCTGCCTCAACGGCTCGCCGGTCAGCAAGCGCCGGGACTCGAATCTCCCCTGTCAGGCCGATCTCTCCCCAAGCGGCGGTCAACGGCAGCGGCCGATCTGCAACCGACGACACGATCGCCAAAGCAACTGGCAAGTCGACAGCCGGATCGCGCAATCGCATCCCGCCGACAACGTTGGCGTGGACATCGAACTTGGCGAGGCTGATACCCGCGTGCCGGTCCAGAACCGCCAGCAACTGATGTAGCCGTGCCGCGTCCAACCCTTTCACGCTGCGCCGCGGTTGGGGAAACACCGTCGGTACAACTAGCGCCTGGACCTCACACAGCATCGAACGCCGGCCTTCGACAACCGGAAACAGCACCGTCCCCGAAGCACCGGAACGGTGTCCGGCCACCAGGATCCCCGATGGGTCGGGAACCTGGTCGAGCCCGCGGTCTCCCATTGAGAAGACGCCTACCTGTGTGACCGACCCGTAGCGATTCTTCATGGAGCGCAGCAGCCGGAACCCGCCCTCCCCTTCGCCCTCCAGATAGAGGACAACGTCGACCATGTGTTCAAGGGTTCGAGGACCAGCCAACGAACCGTCTTTGGTGACGTGGCCCACGAGCATCACAGCCGTCCCGGTCCGTTTCGCATACTCGACGAAACGTGCCGCAGACTCTCTCACCTGAACAACGCCCCCCGCACTACCGTCGACCTCTTCGCTGGACACCGTTTGGATGGAATCGACAACGAGCAGACTTGCCCCCAACGCGTCGGCACTGCCGAGCACGGCCTCTACCGTCGAGTCGGAGACAACATGGAGGCCTTCGGTGTGAAGTGATAGACGGTCGGCTCGCAGGGCCACCTGGGTCAGAGACTCTTCCGCCGACGCCAGGAGCACCGTCGCCGTGGCAGCGACCTGGTCGGCCAGTTGCAGCAAAAGGGTCGACTTGCCAACGCCGGGCTCACCACCGACCAGAATCACCGAGCCCGGCACCAACCCACCGCCGAGAACACGATCGGCCTCACCAATGTCGGTGACAAGCCGTGACTGCTGCGACATGCTCACCTCGTGCAACCGGGCGCTCGACGCCGGCCCGCTGCCGCGACGCGTCTCCTGCAGAGACGACTCGGCCCTGCACTGCGGACAAAACCCCAGCCATCGCCCACTGGCGAAGCCGCAGGACGAACAACGGAACTGGACGGAAGCCGGCTGGCGCCTGCGCTGTAGTGAACTGCTGGTCATACGAGAACCGTATGCGCCGCCACCGACAGAAACGACCCGCGAGGCCCTTTCGAACCCGCGAGGCTCTTACGAACCCCGGAGATAGCGCCGTACCCGCCACACAATGAGGCCGACCAACAGCGCAAGGAGCAGCAAACCGAAGATGATGCTTGCCGCCGACCAGGCTTCGGTCTCACGTACCGCGCTAATCACAACCATCCGTGGCACAATAGCCCGGGCGGATCGATTGACGGAGACGTGACGTGGCCAAAGACAAGGACCCTTTTGACGATCTATTCGAACCGTTCGAACTCGAAGATGGTCCACCGCCGCCGGGAACGGAACCCCCCGAACCGGCCGAGCCCGCAGAAGAAGAAGCCGCACCCGCCGCTCCCGTAGAACAAGTGCCGTGCCCGTCCTGTGGTGCGTACAACCCTGCCTACAACCGGCATTGCGAACAATGCGGGGCGAGGTTGACCAAGGAACCGTTGCCCGTCGCACCGGCACCCATGGTGCGGGCCACGCCGGGAGGCCGGGCTCTGTCTGTGCTCGCGGCTGCGGTGCTGATCGTCGCCCTGATCGCCCTCCTGGTCAACGTGTTCCGCAGCGGCGACGACGAAGCAGCAACCACCACAACCGTGGAAACGACGACCACGACGATTGCCGACATCTCAGAGATAACCCCAACCCAGGTGGACGGGCCGCAGTTAAGCGAGGGGTTCAGCACGTCGAACGTCATCGATGGCGATCTGGACACAGAGTGGCAGGTCAACCAGGCGACGTCGCCCCTTGCGCTGGAGTTCCGCTTCGCCCAACCGGTGAGTATCCGCTACATCGAGATCTACAACATCACTGATCAGGACCGTTTCCTCAGGAACTATCGCATCGATGGATACAAGATCACGGTTGACGACCTGCCGGGCGTCGAGAACCGCAACACCCTCAAGGATCTCGCAGGTGGCCCACAGCGGATCGACATTGCCAGCATCGACACCGAAACGCTGACTCTCGAGGTTCTCAGCAGCTTCCCGTCGCAAGCGATCGGTGATCAGCCGGCGTTTGAGGAGTTGGCAGTCGCCGAGGTCAAATTCTGGGGTACACCAAACAACTAGGCGTAGGCCGCCGTCACGCCGGTCTGAGTTTCGAAGAAACTCCAACCTGTCCGAAGGACAGGCGGGTACACCGAATAACTGAGCGTTTCCCCGCCGTCACTCCGGTTCTTGCGAACATAGCTTCGGCTGACCGTAGGCATATCCGCTAGAACGGGAAACCCGTCGCAGGACAGGCGGGGCGGGACACCCGCCGTTACTCGACCTCGTCGGCCATCTCCAGTGGAGGCTGGTCGGGGGTTTCCACCGAAGTGAACGAGAGCCGGTCCGGATCGTCCGCATCGACATCGACCAATACGGTGGCGCCGGCCGGGAACTCCTTGTAGAGCACCTTCTCCGACAACGGATCTTCGAGCATACGCTGGATAGCGCGGCGCAGCGGACGCGCTCCGAGCTGCGGGTCGTAGCCCTTCTTCGCCATCAGCTCCTTGGCGTCCTCGGTGAGCGCCAGGTCCAGAGCCTGTGACTCGAGCTGCTCGCGCACTCGGTGCAAGAACAGATCCACGATCTGCTTGACCTCATCCATCGTCAACTCGTGGAACACGATCACGTCGTCGATGCGGTTGAGGAACTCTGGCCGGAAGTGGGTCTTGAGCGCGTCGGTCACCTTCTCCTTCATCTGCTCGTAGTTGAGCTCCTCGCCGCCGGGGCTGAAACCGATGGCCTGCTTGCGCAGGTCGCCGGTACCCAGGTTCGAGGTCATGATGATGACCGTGTTCTTGAAGTCGACGCTGCGACCCTGAGAGTCGGTGAGCCGACCGTCCTCGAGGATCTGCAGGAGGATGTTGAAGACGTCCGGGTGGGCCTTCTCGATCTCGTCGAAGAGCACCACAGAGAACGGCTTCCGCCGTACGGCCTCGGTCAATTGACCACCTTCGTCGTAACCGACGTAGCCGGGAGGCGAGCCGACGAGACGGCTCACCGCATGCTTCTCCATGTACTCCGACATGTCGATCTGGATGAGCGAATCTTCGTCGCCGAACAGGAACTCAGCGAGTGCCTTGGCCGATTCGGTCTTGCCGACACCAGAGGGCCCGAGGAAGATGAAGGAACCTGCAGGTCGCTTCGGGTCTTTGAGCCCGGCCCGGGTGCGGCGAATCGCCTTGGAAACCGCATCGATGGCGCCGGCCTGGCCGATGATTCGCTTGTGCATCTCGTCTTCCATGTTGAGCAGACGCGAGGTCTCCTCTTCGGTGAGCCGATGCACCGGGATCCCGGTCCACTGTGCCAGCACCTCGGCGACCTCCTCATCATCGATGACCGAGGTGTAATCCTCACCGGCGGCAAGAGCTTCCTGTTCCTTGGCAGTGCGGTCAGTTATCAGGCTCCGCTCTTGATCCCGCAGCTGGGCCGCGCGCTCGTACTGCTGAGCACGCACTGCGTCCCGCTTGTCAGAACGCACCTTGGTCAGCTCGTCGTCGAGTTGCTGTACATCGGGCGGCAGATGCCCACGACGCAACCTCATTCGGCTCCCGGCCTCGTCGATGAGATCGATGGCCTTGTCCGGAAGGAAGCGATCGGCGATGTAGCGATCGGCGAGATTGGCCGCGTTGACCAGCGCCTGGTCGGTGAACCGTACCCGGTGGTGCTCCTCGTAGCTGGGCCGGAGCCCTTCGAGGATGCGGATGGTATCAGCGACCGAGGGTTCATCGACCTGGATCGGTTGGAACCGGCGTTCCAACGCCGAGTCCTTCTCTAAATACTTGCGGTACTCCTCGAGCGTGGTCGCACCGACAGTCTGGAGCTCGCCGCGGGCCAGCATCGGCTTCAGAATGCTGGCGGCGTCGATGGCGCCTTCGGCGGCACCGGCACCCACCAGGGTGTGGATCTCGTCGATGAACAGAATGATGTCACCGCGGGTGCGAATCTCCTTGAGCACCTTCTTGAGGCGTTCCTCGAAATCTCCGCGGTAGCGGGAACCGGCAACCAGGGCACCCAGATCAAGGGTGTACAACTGTCGATTGGTGAGCGTGTCGGGAACCTCACCGGCCACGATGCGCTGCGCCAGGCCTTCGACGATGGCGGTCTTGCCTACGCCGGGTTCACCAATGAGCACCGGGTTGTTCTTTGTCCGCCGCGACAACACCTGCATGACACGCTGGATCTCGTTGGTGCGCCCGATGACAGGATCGAGCTTGTGATCCCGAGCCTGCTGTGTGAGATTGCGGCCGAATTGATCGAGAACGGTGGAACCGCCGGGCGAGCTCTCCCCGCCTTTACTGCGACCCGAACCACCCGGATGCGAGGCTTGCCCGGAGGGCTCCTCGCCCTGGACGCCGGACAACAGCTGAATCACGGTCTGACGCACTTTGTGGAGCTCTGCACCGAGCTTCTGCAACACCTGAGCGGCGACACCCTCGCCTTCGCGGATCAAGCCGAGCAGGATGTGCTCGGTACCGATGTAGTTGTGACCGAGCTGCAGTGCTTCACGCAGCGACAGCTCGAGGACCTTCTTGGCCCGCGGCGTGAATGGAATGTGGCCGCTGGGAGCCTGGGAACCCTGTCCGATGATCTCGACAACCTGGGAGCGAACCGACTCGAGGCTGATACCGAGGCTCTCGAGACCGCGTGCGGCGACACCCTCGCCTTCATGGATCAGACCGAGGAGGATGTGCTCGGTCCCTATGTAGTTGTGGTTGAGAAGCCGGGCTTCTTCTTGGGCGAGAACTACGACTCGCCTGGCCCGGTCGGTGAAGCGTTCAAACACTCTTTACCTCAAATCGGCGCTCGGTTTTACGGGCGCCACGCGGAGTATAGCGACGGCGGGAATGTAGCCCCGGCCGTGCCGACTGCCAGCTTTTTGGTTAATCGGCTGTTGCGCCCTTGCCATTAGTGAAACAACTTGGGGGTCGATCGTAATCCCGACCACCGGCCCGAGCGGCGACTTTTTTCGCTCGTTTTCGCGAAATGCCCCACGGTTGATTGTTCCATCGTCGGTTATTCGGAGCGCGGTGAGAAGGCGGATTGCGGCGGGCGAGAGTCTCACTGTGGGGGTGGACTACCATCGCGAGCCGCATGGACAGCCCCATTCTCCAGGACCTGGTACCGATCGATCGGGTATGGCGCCGGATGGCCGCGGTGGAGCGACGCCTCATCGAGGCTACAACCTCGGAAGATGCGTTTCTCACCCAGATAGCGCAGCACGGTCTGGCAGCGGGGGGCAAGCGCTATCGACCGCTGCTCGCTCAGGTTGCCGCTGAACTAGGCGATCGGGACAACAACGAACCCATCGAAGCGGGAGTTGCCGTCGAACTGGTGCACCTCGGCTCGCTCTATCACGACGACGTCATCGACGAGGCCGACACTCGGCGCGGCGCCGTTTCCGTGAACGAGAATTGGACGAACACCGTCGCCATCCTGGCCGGCGACTTCCTGCTCGCCCGAGCGTCGGAAGTTGCCGCTCCGCTCGGTACTGAGGCGGTGGCCCTGATCGCGCGCACCTACGCAACGCTCTGCGAGGGTCAGGTACTCGAGCTGCAGCTGACAAACGACCTCGATCACGGCCGTGACGAGTATTACGCGGTCATCGGCGGCAAGACGGCCAGCCTGATCCGCACTTCAGCCCGACTTGGAGCGATGACCGGCGGTGCCGATCGAGAGACGATCGAGGCGATCAGTGACTGGGCTTGGGAGATGGGGCTCGTGTTTCAGCTGGCCGATGACGTGCTCGACTTCGTCGCCAGTGAAGAGTGGCTCGGCAAGCCGGCAGGCAGCGACATCGGCGAGGGCACTTTTACGCTGCCGCTGCTCTACGCTGCCGACGGTCCGGACGGAGTGGAGATTCGAGCACGCCTTGCGGACGGGATGCCATACGACCGAGCCGACATCGATCGCGTGATCGAGCTGGTGATCGGCGGCGGCTACATCGATCGTGTGCTCGACGAAGCGACCGAGCGGATGCGTGCGTCGGAGAAAGCGGCCGCTCGCATCCCGGAGAACGAGCTCACGCCGATCATTCGGAACCTCGACCGCTATCTGTTGGATCGAGTCGAGGTCGCCCGCAGCCAGGCCTAGAGAGTACGTCTGCGGCGGATCGTGTTAGTCCGCTCCACAGGCGCGGCTTGCGATCGGGTAGCTTTGAGTGTCAGGCGAGGGAGGAAACGCATGGCTGATCCGGCCGCTCTCATGGAAAAAGCATTCGCCGCTTTGACGGCGAAGGACCTGGATGCGCTGCAGGCGCTCCAACACGACACACTCGTGGAGGACTTCATTGTTTTGGGGCCCGTGACGGGTCGCGACACCATTCGCGCCTTCTTCGATGAACTCCTTGTCGCGTTCCCCGACATGGAGTTCAAGGGCGAGCGAATCATGGGCGTCGACGACCGGATTGCGGTCGGACAGTGGTCGCTTGCTGGGACGTTCACCGGTGGCCCATTCCAGGGAATCCAACCGACGGGCAAGCATGTCTCGCTGCGAGGCCTCGACGTCATGGAGTTCGAGGGCGATCTCATGGTGTACAACACCATCTACTACGACGGGCTCAGCTTTGCCCGCCAGATTGGACTGCTTCCGCCTGAAGGCAGCAGGCGTGACAAGGCTATTACCAGCGGCTTCAACGCGCTCACCAAGGCCAAGAGCAAGCTCAGCCGCAGCTAGCCAGCGCCTGTGCTGCTATCCGGGGACAATCAGTGGCACTCGAGGAAAGTCATTCGGTCCCAGCCCGTCCAGTGAGTCCGCTGGTTCGTAATTGCCCAGCAGATCCTCTTGCACCCCTTCCTCCGGGTGGAGCAAGTCGAAGATCCGAGTGTGGTTGACGTCGTCGGGAGCTCCCCCGCCCCGCCACTGCTCGGCTGCGGGAAGTATGTCACGTACCCGCCTCACCCCAGACGAGGGGAAACCCTCCTGTGACATCAGGACCACGGCGTATCCCCAGCTCGCCGGGTCGCCGCCGTCGAACAGTTCTAGCGGTAACCGGGCAGTAACCCGGCCCTCCGGGTCGGCGATCATCTTGAAGGTCGGCTTGGTTTCCTCGGTCTTGCCTTCAGCATCGGCGAGATACAGGGCCGGATCCCATCCTTCCAGAGTTAGCGCATACTCCCAACCGTTGCCGTCTTCGAGAGCTGCGTTGCGGCCGGGAAGCAGAAGGCGTGCCCCGGTGCCCGCGCCGGGATCCGTGTCGACATACATGTCGAAGGTCTGGATTGAGTAACCGGCTGGGCTCCCCCACGGATTCGCCACGGGAGCGTCGACGTCGAAGCTGAATACAACGGTATCTCCGCCGGACAGCCCAACCGAGAAGTTGGTGAGGTCATACGAGCCGTCGACGAACAGCACATCGAGCGGATAGACGTAGCTGCCCGGCCCGTGGTCGTCCCCCTGGGGATCGGCGACCTCGAAGACCGGCTCCAGGTCGGAAATGTCGGGAACCTGGAGGTAGCCCGGTCCCGCAGAGGGAAGGAGCGCGGCTTCCCGCCCTCCGGTGGTTTCGATGATGCGGACGTTGATGCGATCACCGGCCTCGACGGCTGGCAGAGTCTCGATGGGGAGGGCAAACTCGATGCTCTTCCCATCGAAGCCAGCCGGAGTCCGGGCCTCGACGTCGGATCCGCGCGCACTGTGTGGAATCGGCCCCACCAAGATGACCGGGTTGCTGCCACTCCACGAGAGCCGGTGGGTCCCTTCGAAGCCGAGCACGGTTCCGGTCTTACTCAGCCCGTAGCTGTCGACCGGATTGGGGAAACCGAGATAGAGGTCGAACGCTGCGATGTCGTCACCGAGGACCTCTTCGAGGAAGCCGACCCTGAGGAACAGGTCCTTCTTGTCGAACGCGTAGTCGAGCGATCCGACGAGCTCGCCGCCAGCGAACTCGTACCGGCCACCCTGCGACCAGTCCGAGGTGGCAACGTCATTGTCGATCTCGATGGATACCAGGTCGGTGAGCGGGTACTCAGGTTCGACCGTCGGGTGAGGCACAATCGGGATTCTGGTGAACGCTGGACGATCCTCGCCGATGGTGTCATACACCAGCCCGAGCAGCTCGCGGAAGGCGGCATCGAAGTAGCCGTCGTCCCCCGACTCTTCGTCCGAGCCGTACCACCAGAACCAGTCGGAGCCCTCGGCGAACAGCATCGCCTCATAGGCCTCGGCCAACACCTCTTCATCGAATTCGCCGCTGCGCTCCGCAGCCCCGAGATCGGTGCGAGTGCGGTACAAATAATCCCAGGCACGGGCTTCCTGAGGTTCCCCAATCCAGTTGGCGAAGTTGGGTTCGAACCAAGATGCTGGGAATACGTCGGGCAACGGTTCGGGTGCGGCAGGAAACAGGTCCAGCAACTCGCTCGGTGTGACGGTGCTGACAAAACCGGAGTTGGATAGCTGGGTGTAGAGCGCGTTGAGAAAATCGATCCCGTCGTTTTCGTAGTGCTCCCACGCGTTCTCTCCGTCGAGAATCACTGACACGACTTTGGGTCCGGCGACATCAGCAGCGTCGAGGGCCTGGTTGATTGCACCCAATCGCGCCATGAAGTCGGCGGCGGCGTCATCCGCCGGAGTCCCCGAGTACTCGAAGGCGATCCGGTCCGAAAGAACCACATCGCGGAAGAGCACGGGCAGATCGCTCTGACGAGACAGATCGGCAGCGTACAGCTTGTAGAGGGTCTCGGCTTCCTCGACCAGGTCACTGCTGTCTCTGGTGAAGCTGCCGATATCAAGCGTCTTCGCCAGCACATCCTCGCCGGTGGCGACCCACTCCACCCCGCTGGAGCTGAACATCCCCATCACGTCTTGGGCAACAGCACCTTCGCCGGGCCACATCCCGACCGGCCGGCGGCCTAGCAAGCGTTCGGCTTCGCCTAACCCGAACGCCACCTGATTCACTGCATCGAGCGGCTGGCGGAAGCGGTTGTCGGGTTGCACCCCTGTGGGATCGCCGACCAGGGCGAGCTGGGTGTCGGCAATGAGCGGCAGAATCGGATGCGCCAGCGGAGTCGTCGAGACTTCGATTTGGCCCGACTCCCATAGCTCGGCGTGGAGCGGCAGCACCCCGGCAATGATCCTCTCGTGCTCGGCCAGGAGAACAGCTTTGTCTTCTTCGGTGTAATTGCGCTCCTTGGCAACAAGGCCGGCGAGCGGCTCCTCAGTGAGAAAAGACGGGTCGGTCCAGGCCAGGTTGAAAAGCAGCTGCAGGTCTCGAACATCGTCGGTGGAGAAGCTTTCGGGTCGATCGCGTCGCTCGATGAGCTCCTGGTAGCGAGGGAACCGAGCCACGATCCGGGCGTTGGTGTCGAAGAAGCGGTCGATGATGAACCTGCGCTGCTCGTCGGCGAGTTCGACGGCGGGCATCTCGGTGAGCGCCCAGTAGACATCCTTGGTTCCTTGGGTGAGCTCTTCGAGCTGGCGCATCAGCACGGGAGTGAGGTTGAAAGTGACACGGACGTCGGGATATTCAGCAACCAGCGCCGCCATGTCGTAGTAGTCCTTGGTGGCGTGCACCCTGGTCCAGGGACGGGTCACGTGGCCGTCTTCGTTCCTGGGATACAGCGGTTGGTGCTGATGCCACACCAGCACCACATAGAGCCCATCGCTTGGGTCGAGCGGTGTCTCAGTTGTCGTAGTTGGCGACGTCGTTGTGGGCGGTGCGGTCGTGGTTGTGGTGGTCGTCTCCTCGCTGTCGCTCGAGGTGCAAGCGACCGCAACCAACAGCGCCGCAAGCACCGCAACGACGAGGCGATTCGGCAGGTAGCTCCTCATCTGGCGGTCAAGGTACCAGCAACCGCGATTTGCCAGGCTCGCTGGCTGGGAAGGGCGCGCAATGAACGCGGCTGCTCCTCTCCCGGCTAGCGACGCCGAATCGCCCAGCTTCCTAGAGCTCTCCCCGATCGAGCATCGCCAGCGCTTCCTGCGCCCTCGAGCGAACATGAGCCATATCGCCGAGCCGCTCGGCTGCCCTTAGCTGGCGAGCGAGGCGGTGGTTGCCGGCCAGCTGCTCGGTGTTGCGGTCGAGGAAGTCCCAGTAGAGAGTGGTAAACGGGCAGGCATCTTGGCCCACGCGTTTCTTGGGGTTGTAGCGACACTCGCCGCAGTGGTTGCTCATCCGGGCTATGTAGTTGCCGCCTGCGGCATATGGCTTGGTAGCCATCGCTCCCCCGTCGGCGTAGAGGGCCATCCCGAGCACGTTCGGAAGCATGACCCATTCGGCTCCGTCAACGAACGATGCCCCCATCCACTCGACGAGCTCGCCCGGAACGACACCAGCCAGAAGTGCGAGGTTGCCGAGGATCATCAGCCGTTGAATGTGATGTGCATAACCGCGCTGGTCGACCGACGACCAGACATCGCCGACACAACTCATCTGGGTGCGCCCGCTCTGGAACAGAGGTGGGAGCGGCCGGCCGGCGTCCAGGTAGTTCGTCGACTCGTAGCCCGGCATCCAGAGCCAGTAGACACCCCAAACGTACTCACGCCAGCCGATCACCTGCCGGATGAAGCCCTCCGCGGATTGAATGGGCACTCGACCGGCTCGGTAGGCAGCCTCGGCGGCTTCACATACTTCGGCCGGGTGGAGTAGCCCCACATTCAAGTAGGGGCTCAGAGTGGAGTGAGCCATCTTCCACTCACCGCGCAGCATCGCGTCCTCATGAGGCCCAAACAGCGGAAGGACGTCGTCGACAAAGTGCTTGAGACGCCGCAAGGCGCCACGGCGCGAGGTTGCCCAGATCCCCCGCGGTGGCGAGCCCACCGCGCTCGACGGAGTATCTGCGAGGACGGCGCGATCTATCGCGTCGAGCTTGCTGGTCACTGGCGGCGGCCAACGACGCCCGTCCTTCGGAGGCGGTTCCCGGTTGTCGGCGTCGTAGTTCCACCGACCACCGGCAGGTTCGTCGCCATCCATCAGGTACCCCAAGCGACGCCGTTGCCACCGGTAGAAGTCCTCCATCACCAGGCGTTTGCGATCGCTCGCCCATGCAGCGAAGTCTTCGTAGTGGCAGAGGAACTGGTTGGACCGGACTACATCAACCCCGAGTTGGGGAAGTCGGTGCAACATTGAATGCGACATGGGTTCCATAGCTACGACCCGCTCGGGCCGGTGACGCGCCCGGTGCTGGTCCAGGCCTTCGGCGAAGCTCGGCGCGCTCACGTAATCGAC
The DNA here is from genome assembly GCA_030066875.1 of Acidimicrobiia bacterium. Lineage (GTDB taxonomy): Bacteria > Actinomycetota > Acidimicrobiia > Spongiisociales > UBA5794 > JAAETI01. The sequence continues at coordinate 16,371 of JASJAS010000085.1, forward strand.
CTCGAAGCCGGTCTTGCGCAAATCTGCGGCAAACCGTCGCATCGCGGTCATCACCAAGTGCAGGCGCTGGCGATGAAAGCGCTTTGAAGCAATCTTGGCCGTGCTCTCGATCATGAGGATCCGAGCATCTGCGGGGCTTCGATCCTCGAGGCTGGCAATGCCCCGGCTCAGTTGATCGCCCAGCACCCATACCGTGTCCATCAACGCAGCCTAGAGAGGACGGGTTGCGTCACCGCGGCCGGACCGACCCGAGGCCGCCGTCGACCCCGATCACTTGCCCGGTGACCCAGCGCTGCCTCGGATCGAGTAGCCATTCGATCGCGGAAGCAACGTCCGCCGGTTCGCCGAGACGCCCGAGTGCGTGCATAGCGAGAGAGGCCTGCTCCGATTGCGGGCTCGAAGTCAGCCGCTCGGTGAGCTTGGTCCTCACCAAGCCCGGTGCGACGGCATTGACCCTGATGCTTTGGCGGGCGTAGCTGGCCGCAGCCGAGCGGGTCAAGCCAATCACCCCTGCCTTGGCGGCGGCAATCGCTTCGTGGTTGGCAAGACCCAGCTGCGCGGCCGCCGACGCAACCAGGACAATGGACCCGCCGTCGGATCTCATTGCCTTGGCTCCCGCCTTGACCGCAGCAAATGCCGAGGTCAGATTGGTGTCGATCGTCTCCCTCCACTCCTCTTCGGTTGTGATGTGAGCCGGTTTGAGGAGGAGGGAACCAACACAGTTGGCGACACCGTCGACGCGCCCGAATGCCGCGACCGCCGCACTGACCGCCTCGCTGACTTGCACGGGATCGGTTGCGTCCAGGTGGTGCCGGAATCCGCCGGTTTCCTCGACTACGGCGTCCAGTGACGCGCCCTGTCCTCCGGCCAGCACCAGCCGGGCGTTGCGGGAAGCGAGTAGGCGGGCGGTTGCCGATCCAATACCTCCGCCTGCTCCCAGAATCACAAAGACTCGGTCATCCATCGATCACTCCTTGTCTCTATGACTACGGAGCGGGACAGCGATTCGGCTTGAAGTCCACGGTCAGGATCGCGTCGAGTGGTCGCTTCTCAGAGCGCATCTTCGTGGGCGATGTCGACCGGCTGGAGTTCGTCGGCCGGATCGAAGCCGAAGACACGGGAGTAGAAGTAGAGCTCGGCTTCGCGGGCGCGCTCGATGTTCTCTGCCTTGCGGAATCCATGTCCTTCGCCGGCGAACGCCAAATAGGCATACGGAATGCCTTTGGCGTCGAGCGCAGCTGCTATCTCCTCAGCCTGGGAGGGTGGGACTACCCGATCGTCGAGGCCCTGCAGCAGGATCACCGGTGTGGCAAACCCGTCGACATTCTGCTGTGGAGATCTCTCCTCATAGACGTCGGCTGCCTCGGGATAGGGACCGATCAGACTGTCGAGATAGCGTGATTCGAATTTGTGGGTGTCGGTCGCGAGGGCGGCGAGATCACCAACACCGAAGTAGGACGCACCGGCCGCAAACACGTCACTGAAGGCAAGCGCGCACAGGGTCGTGTAGCCGCCGGCGCTGCCGCCACGAATCGCTATCCGATCGCCATCGACGTGACCGGCGTCGGCCAGAAAGAGAGCGGCGTTGATGCAGTCGTCGAGATCGTGGACACCCCAGTTACCTCGGAGCGAATCGCGGTAGCCGCGGCCGTAGCCGGCGGACCCGCGATAGTTGACATCGACGACGGCGAACCCGCGCGACGTCCAGAACTGAACGCCTAGCTCGAGGGAAGCGAAGGTTGCACCGGTCGGGCCTCCGTGACTGAGCACCAGCAAGGGCGGTCTGTCGCCCTCCGGAGCCGCGAACTCGGGGTTGCGCGGTGGGTAGTAGAAGGCGTGAGCGACACCATCATCGGTTGTGGCGAATTCGATGGGTTCGGGATGGCTCACTCGCACCGGGTCCATGTCGACGTCGAGGCTCGAGCGGATGATTTCCACGGCTTCTGTGTCGACATCGATGCCCACCACCGTCATCGGCATCCAGGCACTTCCCGCCGTGGTGTACAGCTGATTGCCGCACACTCCCAGGGACCAGCCGAAATGGTCGTATGGCGTGTGCACCGGTTGCAGCGTCTCCCCGGAGATCACGCCGAGCCGGTGGAACCCGCCGTCCGAATAAGTCGAAACGATGCGGTCATCAGGCAGGAAGGCATAGCGGCGTGACCCGAAGACCCATTGGGGGAACCCGAACTCTGCCTCCATCAAGTGAAGTGCCTCGGCGTGCCCGTCGGCGAGACGGAAGAGATTCCACCAACCCGTCCGATCCGAGACAAAGTGGAGTACGCCGCCCGGCGACCATTCGGGCTGGAAGATCGACTCGTCGCTCCCCCCGGCAACAAGTTCCGGTTCCGAGATCGACCCGTCTGGAGCAAGGGCGGCGCACCAGAGTTCACAGCCGTCCCATGGCATGTTCGGGTGATCCCAGGCAACCCAGGCCAGTCGTGTGCCGTCCGGACTGACTCGCGGCGAAGAGTAGAAGTCGTGCCCCTTGATGATGACTTGCGGCTTGTCGGAACCGTCGAGCGGAAGCGTCACCAGCGTATTGCTTGGTTCGCGATCGTCCCGGTGGCGCTCCCGCACACAGATGAGCCGATCGCCATGGAAGGCAAAGTCGGCATAACGATCGCCTCGCGGGAGCTTGGGCTCGGGAGTGATCGGAACAGGATCTTCACCATTGATCCGGTAGACCCGCTGATCGTCGAAGTGGCAGGAGACCACAAGACCATCGCGAACCGCGTATGAGCCGCCGCCGTACTCGTGGACGCGAGACCTCGAGTTGATCGTTTCCGGCGTCGCATCGGAGATGACACCGTGCGTGTCCCGCCGAACCAGCGCTTGGCGCCCTCCCTCGAGCGGCCGGCCCTCGAGCCAGTAGACGTCCCCGCCGTCGGAACTCACCCCTGCCAGCGAAACGCCCGCTTCGGTCAACATCGAGACGCTGATCGGCGAGTCCCAGGATCCGTAGGGAGCGGTGACCGTCATAGCAGCCTTTCTTGCGTTCCCCCGAGGCTACCGCCCCGAGGCGACGTCGGAGCTCAGTCTCGGCGATCAACCGCAACGGCAACCCCACTCCGCCGGGTCTCAGGGCTCGGGGGTACGGCCAACACGGCCGGGTAGGGCGGCAGCTAGTCTCATCTCGTGACATCGCCTCCTTCCGTCGTCACGGTTGAGAATCTGGAGAAGCGCTACGGCAGTTTCATCGCGGTGTCCGATGTGTCGTTCCACGTCGATGAAGGCGAGATCTTCGGCATTCTGGGACCCAACGGTGCCGGCAAGACCACAACAGTGGAGAGCCTGCAGGGGCTGCGTTCGATAGAGGGTGGAGAAGTATCGGTTCTCGGCTTCGACCCGAGGAAACACGCGGCCGAGATTCGGCGCCGGATCGGATCGCAGCTCCAGGAATCCGCGCTCCCCGACCGAATGAAGGTCTGGGAAGCGCTCGACCTCTTCGGTGCGTTGCGAGCGGGTGGTCGCGACTGGAAGGACTTGCTGGCGGACTGGGGATTGGCCAAGAAGGCAGATGCCAGGTTCGGCAGTCTGTCAGGTGGCCAGCAACAACGACTGTTCGTCGCCCTGGCACTTGCCAACGATCCACAGCTTGTGTTCCTCGATGAGATGACCACCGGGCTCGACCCTGCATCTCGCCGGGTCGCCTGGGAATTGATCCGGCGCATTCGAGAACGGGGAACCACGGTCGTTTTGGTGACTCACCTCATGGACGAAGCGGAGACACTGTGCGATCGATTGGTAGTCGTCGACTCAGGCACGGTTGTTGCCGAAGGTAGCCCGCAGGGCTTGATCGAACGGTACGGCGGCGGCGTACGGGTGAGATTCACCCACGATGGGGATGGCCTGAGCTGGCTGGGTGATGTCCCCCATGTGACCAACGTCGACCGCGATCGGAACCGTTATGAGGTGCGGGGCGAAGGACCGGTGCTGGCATACGTTGCCGCAGCCCTCGTTGAGCGCGGTATCGCTCCGGTCGACCTCCGTCAGGAACGAGCGACCCTCGAGGACGTCTTCCTCGCTCTCACCAACGAGGAGACCGAATGAGGCTGCTGACAAAGATGTCGTGGCTCGAACTCAAACTGTTCCTGCGGGAACCGCTGACGGTCCTATTTGCAGTGGCTCTCCCGCTCCTGGTGCTCTTCGTGATGGGCGGTGTGTTTGGGAACGAGGTTGACGCTGAGTTCTATCGCGGAATCGGAGCGATGGACTACTACGTACCGGCCTACGTCGCTCTGGTTACGGCTTCGGTGGGGTTGATCAGCCTCCCTGTTCACATTGCAGGCAATCGGGAACTGGGTGTGCTGAAGCGCTACCACGCCTCGGGGATGCCGACGTGGGTGGTTGTAGGCGCATCCGTCATCACCATGTTCATCATCGCTCTGTTCTCCGCCGTGCTGCTTGTAGCCGTCGCCAAGCTGGTTCACAACATCGCCATGCCGGATTCGACCTCAGGTGTCTCGGCAGCCTTTGTTGTTTCTGGTCTGGCGTTTGCGGCCCTGGGAGTGCTGCTGGGAGCGGTCTTGCCGAACGCTCGAGCAGCGCAAGCGTTGGGCGTGCTGCTGTGGTTCGTGATGCTGATCTTGGGCGGAGCCGGGCCACCCCCCGAGGTCCTCACCGGGGTGATGGATCCGATCGGGAGGATCACGCCGTTGCGACACGCCATCCGGGCGATGCAGGATGGCTGGCTCCGGCTGGATGCCGGCCTGTCTTGGCTGATTGTCGCCCTGGTGTTCGTCGGCGCCACCGCGGCGGCCAATCGATACTTCCGTTGGGAGTAGGCCCGCCTATGCCTCCGGCCGCAGCGTCGGGAACAGAATGACCTCCCGTATGTGGTGCTGGTCGGTGAGCAGCATCACCAAGCGATCGACGCCAATGCCGAGGCCGCCAGTCGGTGGCAAACCGTACTCGAGAGCCAGGATGTAGTCGTCGTCGATGGGATGGGCCTCGTCGTCGCCTTCGGCCCGAGCGCGAGCCTGCTGCTCGAACCGAGTCCGCTGATCGAGCGGATCGTTCAACTCGGAGAACGCATTGGCATACTCGGCGCCGGCGATGAACAACTCGTAACGTTCCGTGAGATTGGGATCATCCCGGTGCTCCCGAGCAAGTGGGGATATCTCCTTGGGATGATCCAGTACATAGGTCGGCTCCCAAATGGAGTCGGCTACCAGCTCCTCGAAGAGTTGGTCGATGATCTTGCCGTGGCCCCAAGTGGATTCCGGCTCTATCCCATGGCGTTCCGCCAAATCGCGTATCTCCCCGATCGGTCGATCAAACCCCACCGCTTCGCCTACAGCCTCCTCAACCAGATCCACCATCCGTACCCGTCGATACGGAGGACTCAAGTCGAGTGCCTTGCCCTGATACGTGATCTCGGTTGAACCGCTGGCCACAACCGCGCAGGCAGCGATCATCTCCTCCACCATGTCCATGATGTCGTTGTAGTCGGCCAGGGCCTGATAGGACTCCAGCATGGTGAACTCGGGGTTGTGCGTTGAATCCACACCTTCGTTGCGGAAGATGCGGCCGATCTCGAACACCCGCTCGA